>NZ_JBHIQG010000010.1:5792-21848 GCF_042196425.1 Bartonella sp. AD328YNZD
CACCACCTGTATAAAAAGGCAATTCAGCATACTTTAAAATACCACTTTTTCCATACAAACACTGTTGCTATATGTAGTTTGACATAAGATTTTGTACTAAGTGAAAAGAGGTTGGACGAGTTAGGAGTAGGTGATAATTTTTTATTTTTATAGCTATTTTTTTTACCATTAAATACGCATTTTGTTAAAATATATTTTGACACTCTAAAATTGCAAAAAAGTGTGAAAATCAGAAAAAGTCGAAATTTGATAGTAAAGATGAAAAAAGGCTTTGGTACAACACCTAAAGTGGAGCAAGACGACCAAGTTTTAAAAATCCCAGTTTTACCCACCCATTGTTAATGAGCAATGAAAGAACGGGAGCGCCGTCCGCATTTTTAGGCAAAGCACCTAAAATAAAAAATAACGCTTGAAGATTATTGGCTTGCGCGGGAAATAAGCGCTGCAGAGTGTCAAGAAGCTTCATGGACTGAATAAGGACAAGTTCAAATTTTGCTGTCAAATATCCTTCATCATCAAAAGAAAAAGGTCCACTAATACGCACTGCACCACCTGTATGAAAAGTCAATTCACCTTGCTTTAAAAGTCCACTTTTTCCATACAGTCGCTGTTGCCAATTTTTTTCTTCATCTTCAGACAGAAAAGAAATGTCATTTAAAATCCATTTCAAATTACCATCAATTTTAGGAATATCAACAAAAGAAGATTTTAAAAAGGGAGAAGCATCAAAACCGTCAAAAGTTATATGTCCCGATAAATCATTCTTTTCATGTTTTAGATCAAAACGCAAAAATTCTGCCGTTATTTTTTGAGGCATATCTTGTGGCTTTAATGGCTGAATAATCACGTCATGCGTATTTTGCAAAGATGCCGGATCTTCAATATTTTCTTGTGTCGTTTTTTTATCTATCGTTTGTGCTCTTAATGCTTCTTGAAGCTTTTGATCTTCAGAGAAAGAGGAAAAAGATGCAATCTCAAGCCCTTCAGCTATAAACTTCAATGTTTTACCCGTTTTCCAATAAGGCTCTGTTTCAATCACCAAATTGCGCCAATGCGATACTATAGGAGTTTTTCCGGAAAAAACAATTAATGCAGGAGAACGAACATTAAACTCGACCAAATAAGGTGAATAAATTGGTGCACCAGCCGTCAAACGCCCCGTCGATAAAGAAACCCCATGTAAAGGCCAAGAAAATTGAAACTTGTCACAAACAACACCGACACGTAAAGGATAACCATCCCTGCGTACATTCTCGCATACCGCCGCCATATTATGGGAAGATACTTTTACAAATATATCAGAAACATGGTCTTCTATTTTACGTGAAAAAAAAACCAGAGTGCGCTATAAATAAATATCAGAGCCAAACAAAAAAGCCCAAAAATTAAATAGCTTAAAGAAAAACTTTTTCGTCTTAATGGTAATTGAGAGGATTTGGACAACATTAAAACTTTCTTTATCTCTTAACTTTCTCCCACCCTAAAAAGGACAAAGATTTCTAACCCCGGTCAGTTTATACACAATCCAACTTCTTAATCGACCGGACTTTATCTACTGATCACTTCAAGAAGCCCCCATACATCATTCTAAAGTACTGTATCTCATAAACTCAACAAGGCTTTCTTAAGAAGAACGATTATACCCTTTAACAAAAAATACCTCATGTGTAAAGTTTTACATAGATTTTCTACCTCTGCCTTAAACCATACTCTTTTACAGCACAACAAAAATGATAATGAATAGTGTTTCTTAACGATAAAGCCATTGAGCCCCCCATCTTTACGCTTATGGAGACCCCAAAGCCAGCACCATCATTATATTTGGCTAGCCCCCAAATGTTGCGACAGCTCTTGGCACTTAAGACAGTTCATAAGAAGCATTTTTAGTCTTTTCTTATACAGTTTTTGCCCACACGCCAGCCCTACTTGTGACATGCAAACAAGAGGTTTTTATTGAGTCAATATACACAGGTTTGGAATGAAAAAACCTTACTATATTCGGGGTTCTCATTCAATATACAAAACCGTGAATTACCTATATAAATCAATGCGTTATCAATAATTACAAAAGTACGGGCGGTGTACAAAAAATCTGGTGTAATGCGCTTTCAAACCATTGACTCAAAGCTCGATCATAGATTAAACGACCTTTCAAATGTGCACAAGCAGGTTGAGCACCTTTTTCAGTCAATTTATGTGCCGAACGCACGACCAAACGCCGCATCATAGCGCGTGTAAATTCAGCATGAAACTGCAAGCCCCATGCATTGTTTCCATAACGAAAAGCTTGTGTAGGATATGTATTCCCTGTTGCCAAAAGCATTGCCTCTTTCGGTAAATCATAAATACCTTCATCATGGAAATGGTAGACCATCTCTGGCCAATTCATCAATTCCTTCCCTTGTGGGGTTGCTTCTAGTGGATACCAGCCGACTTCAACAGTCCCATCACTTCTTGTACCAACGCGCCCCCCTAGATTTCGCGCTAACATTTGTGCTCCAAGACAAATACCCAAAAAAGGCTTATTTTCCTTTAGTGATAACGAAATCCAATCAATTTCCTCACCAATATAGGCTTCGCTGTCATTCACACTCATCGGTCCCCCTAAAATAACAACGCCGGCATAATGCTCTAATGTATCAGGGAGTTTTTGTCCAAAAATAGGACGATAAATATCAAGAACAAAACCATTTTGTTGTAAAAATTTTCCCAAACGACCAGTATAGGTAGAGCGCCGATGAATAACGACAGCAATCCTTGGTTTGTTATTTTTTTGTTTTTTATCAAGACATCTCTGATTTAAAAACATTTTTTAACCAATCACATCTGCTACCAAGCAAAATTTCATTTTTTAAGCATAAGAGAATAATTTTATTGGACAAGATTAAAGATAATTTTTTTTCTTCTATATTAATTTTTTCTTCTGAAAAAACGCTCATACTACCATATTGATGCAATTTAAAATAAACGAAATTTTTTCCTCGATAAAGATGTTTCTTCTTCTGTTTTAACCCCTGGATCATCAACATTTAAGTGAGTTTGACTGAACATTTTTACATCTTTTTCTTTTATATCTTGTTTCTCCACCTGCGCATTATGCAAAAGAGAATCATCTATAGGTGTTAATTTTTCAAGCTTCTTATCTCCAACATCATCACTTTTTCCCATAACATACTCTTTGTCTTGCCTTTTCGACACAATATTGTCCGCCTCTAATGTGAGAGAAGGCATACAAGGAGGCGCCTTCCATTCAAAACAGCCCAAACGTCCACTGATTGGAGAAACCGCTGACCAAGAAGAAAAAATGGCCCCATCACACATCCACACTGGATCACGTTCAGCACGAAGTGCTAAAGAAAGCCATTGACGCACAGCACCTTGACTGTTTCCCTGTGCCTCTTCAATATCTGCCAACAATAAATAAACACTTTCCCGTGGATGACATTGTAATGCTTTTTGTGCCTTCTCTCTTGCTAATGCTGTTTCACCAGCATCCAAAGCTGCTTTAGCAATAAGGAAAGCCGACTCAAATGCATCTTTATTATAAGAAGCAAGTGTCTTAGCCCTTTTCAATCGCCCAATGGCTCCTTCTTCTCTTTCAAGATAAAGCGCTCCCAAGTCAGGATGAGGCTCCTTTTGCCAAGCCGCTATAATCATTTTATCCGCTTTACGCGTTTCGTTTAATTTATAAAGAATATCAGCAGCAATAACTATTATTGGAACAAAATCAGGCGCCAATTTATGGGCTTTCAAAATAGCTTCACGTGCTTGTACAGGATGTGTATCAAACAAAGAAAGTGCCTGCCCACTTAGTAGTAAAACCTGTATATGCTGCCGCTCTGGAGTCGCGCGAATAGAACGCGGGAGAGCTTTTTGCGTTCTTTCAAAAATAGTAAGTGCCTTATCCCATTTACCCTCAGTACTTAACCGATCGAGCACCGCCTGATGCGCCCATAAAAGTGCTGGCGATAAAGTCAGTGCCTCTTCGGCATATTGTTGCGCTGCCTCATAAGCTTTACTCTTCATCGCTTCACGAAACAAACCATAAAGTCCAACCAGTTTTGTCGGATCTTCCTTTCTCATCTCTTCATAAAGACCGACGGCGCGAACAGAATCATTTTGTAAAGACAAGGTTTGCGCTTGTAAGAGTTTTACCAATGGCTCTTGTTTTCCTGCAAGATATTTAGCAACCCGTGTTTCCATTTTTTGCGCAACCATACTATCACCAGCAAAAGTTGCAAGAATCCCCTTTGAAAGAGCTTCGTAACCACGCTTTTGATGGCGTTTATAAAAATAATTGGAAAGAGCATTCGGTATGGAAAAAAAGAAAGACAATAACCACCATAAAAGCACCAGCGTTACAAAAAACAAAATAAGCACACTTAACACTGTAAGAAATGAAGCAGAAAATCTGAAATGCAAAAATGTGAGAACAAAAATACCATTGTGATTAGCAACCCACGTGAAAGCTAAACCGAGGATACAAACAACAAAAATATAAATAAAAACACGTATCATCTTGGGCCTATTTACATCTTTGTTGCTTTAAAAGATCCTTGTTGCACAGACAATAACAATTGCTGCAACAACTGTTGAATAGCAATATGTCTTTCAAGCTGCTTAACAAAATCCATTGAAACATCTTTTGCACTTTGGGGCAATGATTGCCATTCACTCAAAGCCTTTTCGTAATCACCAGCTTGAATGGCAACTTCCATGCGTGCCGCAATAGCCCCCAGCGTTGTCCCTTCAACATTTCCAATCGGTCGCGAAACAATGAGCCCTTTTATCCACGCTAAAATTCGGTCAAAAAAACCAGCATCTGACGCAACAAGATTTTGCGTACCAACAATTGCATCAGCAACATGAGCAAAATCAACTGAAAGTTGTGCTGAACTTGGAAGACCCACAGTAGCTGTTTTTTGCAACACATCAAGTCCATTAATCGAAGGCGATAATTGCCGCAACAGCTTTAATTCATTATTATAAGATCCACCACGCTCTACAGCATTTTTTAATGAACTAATTGCAGTAAAGAGCGCGGTATCTATTTCTTTTTTCTCACTATTTTTAACAGAAGTTTCTTCCTGTAGTGCTTCTAACTGTTGTTTTAACGCAGCAAGATCATTTGCATTGCTCTGCCCAACAGACAAAGCCGTCTCTATCTCTTTCGACTCTCTAACAAAAGTTTGTACAGTTTCTTCAAGAGTTTTTACTTTTTCCTCTAAAATCGCAAAAGCTTTTTTGCTTTCTTCTTTCGATAGTTCATCATTTTTCGTTGTTTTAAACTGTTGTGATGAAAAAGAAGAAAACTCTGTTTTTAACGCATCGATTTCTTGAAAGACCCGGCTCAATTGTTCCTTTGTGTCTTCACCTTGACTTTTTGCGGCTTCAGCAATCTGCAAGGCTTTTTCCTCCCCAGCAGAATTTGCCACAAAAGGAGAAGGAAAAAAACCAGCCCATTGAAGCCCCATAAAAATTCCCAAAGCAATGAATCCCCCCAAAATCCCAGAAAGGGATAAGAAAAGCCAAATTGTACTAGAGATACTTTTATCCTGACCTTGCATATTCTGTTTTTCTCGTGCAGGAGATTCTACAGAATTGTGGATTTTTTCCTCTGAATCATGGGGAGTAGCTTCATGTTCAATAACTGGTTTCTTACGGCGCGTACCAGTATAATGTGATTTAACTTTTGGTTTTGAAGAATCGACCATCTTTATCACTTTTTGTGCACACTTTTTTCAAAAATAAAATAATAAAATGAAAAAAGTTTTAAAAATGAAGCTTTTCTCAAATATCTTCGAAAGAGTATAAATTTACAGAAATTTTCCAAATCTCATTTTTCTCAATAATATTTACAATTATAGACTTTAATAGACAAGTTTTAAAAAAATATTTGCATTTTATACTCGAAAATACAGCTTTATTTTTTAATCAACGATATCATAAAATTCAAAGAAAATGCCAAAACACATATTTTTCATAGAAAAATCAATTCTAAGAGAAATACTTTGCATCTTTTTCTGTTCATGATACGCACGTAAGAAAGAAGCTTCAATATAAGGTTTTGTTTAAAATGCGTCTGCTGGGAATAGAAACAAGTTGTGATGAAACGGCAGCGGCTGTCATTGAATATAACAATGAATCAAACAGCCGAATTCTTTCCAATGTTGTTTGGAGTCAAATTGATCACCATGCACCTTACGGCGGTGTTGTTCCTGAAATTGCTGCTCGTGCCCATGTTGAAGTTCTTGATCATTTAATTCTGCAAGCACTAACAGAAGCAAACACAAAATTAAAAGATATTGATGGCATTGCAGCCACCAGTGGTCCTGGTTTGATAGGAGGATTGTTGGTAGGCGTTATGAGCGCAAAAGCACTCTCTCTTGCCACTGGCAAACCATTTATTGCGGTAAATCACTTAGAGGGACATGCTTTAACAGCTGTGTTAACGCACAACGTCAGCTTTCCTTATTTATTACTTTTAGTTTCAGGAGGTCATACACAAACAATCATTGTTCATGGAGTAGGCAACTACCAGCGTTTAGGAACCACTATTGATGATGCGTTAGGAGAAGCCTTTGATAAAACAGCAAAACTTTTAGGTCTTCCTTATCCTGGTGGACCAGCACTTGAAAAAGCAGCTTTATTTGGTGATAAAAATCGCATCCCTCTTCCACGACCTTTAAAAGGTGAAAAACGATTAGACTTTTCTTTTTCAGGACTCAAAACTGCTGTTCGACAAGCCGCAACAGCCATAGCTCCCCTTACAGAAAATGATATTGCTGACATTGCCGCAAGTTTTCAAGCCGCTGTGACTGATACGGTACGTGATCGTGTTCACCTAGCTTTACAACACTTTACCCACCAATATCCTCTCTCTGATAATCAAGAAAAGCGTTCTCCTGCTTTAGTTGTTGCGGGCGGCGTTGCCGCAAACCAAGCCATTCGCTCTACGTTGCAAGACCTTGCTCATCAACATGGTTTTGAATTTATAGCCCCTCCTCTTTCCTTGTGTACGGATAATGCTGCAATGATTGCTTTTGCCGGTGCACAAAAACTCGCACGAGGAGAAACAAGCTCTCTTGACATTGCACCCCGCTCACGCTGGCCATTAGATGAAAAAGCCCCGCCCTTGATCGGGATGGGACGCCGTGGAACAAAAGCATAATAAAATTGACGTCCCACACACATCTTAAAGAACGAAGATTTCTACTCAATCCGGTCTATAGATAGTCCGAATTCTCTATCGAGCAGATTCCACCTGCTTCCCACTCACACAATTCACTTAACCCAAAGCTCGACACGTAAATCTAAATATTCACCACACATTCTTAAAAACCTCATGTTTCAAAAAACTGCCTTATATCATTACACTTCAAATGACGGTATTTTACAGCATAATAAGATCTACTCTCTCCCACAAAGCATAGATATGAATGCCATTCGTTGACCTCATCATCTTTGACCATTTATTCGTTTCATTGTCATTGTAATCTTAAAGCTTTTTAGAACCAATTTTCTTAATTTTTTCCAACAAACTCTTATAGTGACCGCATTTCAGACCATAGTTGAAAAGAGAAACAAAGAGCAAAATACTTTTATACAACATGAAATATCAATGGAGCGCGTCTCTCTACTACACATTATTTTGAAACAAGAAAAATAGATAATAGCCGTTATTTACCCCATTTTAAAAATCATCGTTGATGGTATTACAAAGATACTTATAAAAATGCATAACAGTCTATGAAAAAGGAGAACTCATGGCTTATTGGCTTTTTAAATCTGAACCCCATAAATGGTCATGGGAGATGCAAAAGAAAAAAGGAGTTAATGGCGAACAATGGGATGGTGTACGCAATTATCAAGCACGTAACAATATGCGCACTATGAAATATGGTGATAAAGGTTTTTTTTATCACTCAAATAAAGGTTTAGAAATTGTAGGAATTGTAGAAATATGTGCTGAAGCACACCCTGATTCTACAAGTTCTGATCCACGCTGGGAATGTGTGGATATCCGAGCACTTTGTGACATGCCAACACCTGTTTCATTAAAACAAATCAAAGCCAATCCTAAACTAGCAAATATGGTGTTGGTCAAGGCCAGCCGCTTATCAGTACAACCCGTGACAGAAGAGGAATGGACAGAAGTCTGTTTGATGGGCAACCTTAAGAAGGAAATGCTTTTATCTTAAAGAAATAAATTTTATTCATTAATAATCCATTGATTTATAATGATAAATTACTGTTTTGCATGTTGAATAAGAGTCCCGAATATCGTAAGATTCTCCCATTTCAAATTTGTCCCATGTTGAATCAATTAAAACCACTTTCTTGCACATAAAAAGCGGGATGAGTGTGTGAATAAAAATTGTTAAAGAAAAGAGTGAAAATGGCTCTTATGAACCGTCTTAAGTGCTAAGGGCTGTCTCGAAATACCCACGAGCTGGCAAAGTGTGTGATCCGGCTTACTTGTTCATAAGCGTAAAGATGGGAGTGTTCGATGAATTTACCGTTAGACTCATATGAAAAAGCACTTCATATCGCACAAGGCATCCCTCTCTATTGATGTGTTTTCACGCTAAATACATAAATAGGATACTCTTCCTTATCATTTTTCATTCTGCACTCTTCTCAATATAAAATGCCCCAAAACTTCCCCCCTTCATTAGGTATTTTTTAGGCATTTCTAAAGGCAAGACTTACTCAACGATTATAATAAGCAACACCCACGAGCATCACACAGACCTCTTCGCACACAAACTCTACGAAAAAACAAAACTGAACGTGGATAAAAAAACAATAAAAATGACCGTGAAATTCTCCTAAACGGTACATATCTGCTAGGTGTTGCACAGTTCTCTTCACGCTTAAAAAACGCATCATATTGAGTGTTCATTGTTCGCATGTTGGATGAGAGCCTCTCATGCCGCTGGATTCTCTCATTCCCAACCTGTTTATATTGAATCAATCAAAAGCTATTTGCTTGCATATTCTAAGCGGAGAAAGTCCCATATAGATAAAAAACGTGAAAGAAAGCACTAAAAATTCCTCTTATGAATCGTCTCAAGTGCCAAGAACTGTCCGCAACACCCACGAGCTGGCAAAGTGAATGATAGTGCTAGCTTGTTTCTCCATAAGCGTAAAAATGATGACACTCAATGGCTAAAACACATTCTAAAGCATAAAAAATGCTTCCAACCAATACGTAAAATACTCTGCAAACGGAAACACCTTCTTTTCGGCAAACAACCATAGAAATTATAAAAGTTTATTTTTTCAAAGACTTTTTTTTAATTTTCCTCTTTTAATTTTTCTTGCATGAAATCTCATTTTTCATGAAACTATATCAATCAGTGCATCAACATGCCTATAAGGAAAAACATGAACCAATACACTCTTTTAATCGTTGAAGGCGATGATCTACGCCCCATTTTAGTAGAACAATTGCAAATGCATCAAGAGTTTAAAATTTCCCAAGCAAAAACAGCAGAAGCGGGAATGAGAATAATCCAAAAAGAAAATATTGATCTCACTATTTTGGGATTTCAACTTCCTGATCTTGATGGCTACAAAGCCGTTAAACAATTACGCACCCAAGGATTTCGTGCTCCCATTATCATGATAACAAATTATGATACAGACTGTGATAATATTTTAGATCTTGAAACAGGCGCCAATGATTATGTAACAAAACCCTTTCGCTTTGCAGTGTTATTGGCGAGAATTCGAGCACAGTTGCGCCAATATGAACAAAATGAAGACGCAACCTTTCATATTGGTCCCTATACTTTTAAACTAAGACAAAAACTTCTTCTTGATCAATGCAACAATAAAATCTGTCTCACAGAAAAAGAAGCAGCGATCCTTAAATGTCTCTATTATGCCAATGATAAAATTGTCAGCCGTGAAACATTGTTAGAACAAGTTTGGGGATATAATGAAAATATTATCACCCATACTTTAGAAACCCATATCTATCGTTTGCGACAAAAAATCGAAAACGATCCCTCCAATGCACAAATTCTCATAACAGATCAAAATGGTTACCGTTTAAATCTTTAATTCGAGATTTACTGTTTCAAAAATAATTTTAATATCCTAAATGAAAACAGAAACGAGATGAAAAAACCTTCGCATATAATTCGAATGCTATTACTTAGAACTTACTCTTATGACAAAATATATAACATTACGAATAAAAAACGAAATATTCCAACATGAGAACCAGAAACAAAAATGCTTTCAACCCTCACGATATACTTTGTAACTTCTGTTTCACATGCTTTTGTTCTTTCTAAAGTTTTTAATATGTTTCGCATATAAATAATCGTGATATCTTTTAGCAACATTCTTGATCATAACTATCATCTTTAGATGAGTGCTATTTATAATTATTTTTTTCAGAAAAACCGCTCCACGCATTGCTTTATCTCACATTCACTAACCTAACTTGAGAGATGTTTTTTATCTTTATAGTTTTCCTCCATTCTTTATGACTTTATCTCCTCTTAAGAGATTATATAATTCATGATATAACGCTAAATGTTTATCCTAACGATAAAGCCACTGAGCACCACCATCTTTACGCTTATAAAAGAACAAGCCAGCACCATCACACACTTATGTTAGATCTCGATGTTGCAGAGGAGCCCTTGATACTTGAGATGGTTCATAAGAAGCATTTTAATCCTTCCTTGTACAGTTTTTAACCACCATAAACCATATTATGCAAGATCCTTTGGACTCTGCTATTTTTATGCTTACGAAGATACCAGCATTTTTTCTTTTAAAATGTTTCCGCTATTCATGAAATATGGTTCGATATATAGATACTTGAGATTTTTATTCACATACCAATTCCACATATTAATGTACAAAAGAATATTTTTTAATTGTAAATGCAAAAAATTGAAATAAGAGAATCCTTTTATACTTGCGGTTCTTATGACAATGACAAAATGATTAATTATCTTTATAATTTAAAATATTTCTTGTCTGTGGTGATAAAGCAGGAATAAAAATACGTCGCGACTGACGACGCTGTACGAGCAGACCCTGATAAACACGTTTTTGTGCCTGACACATTAAGAGTCCACCAAAATAAGGCAAAAGATAGCGAGCAAATGGCTCGTAAAAAAATGAGAACAACCGCGAAAAATACCCCGTAGAGGGCATATAGTGTACAATTTCTTGTATTGGTCCAGAAATAAAATTTGTTTTTTCGAACAAACGAATAAGCTGTTGTTGACTATAAGGTTCGCCATAACCAAAGGGCGTAGTCGTATTGCGCGCCCAAAAGCCAGAGCGATTAGGAACAATAACGATCAAATGACCATTGGGTGCTAAAACACGCCATATTTCATTCAACGTTTCAAATGAATTTTCTGTATATTCTAATGCATGGACCAATAAAATACAATCAACTGACGCATCAGGAAGCGGCAAATCTTCTTCAAAAACAAGCGCTGTAGCAACTTTCTCAGCACAAGGCCAAGGCGAAACACCCTGAGCAGCAGGCATAAAAGCAAAACATTGTTGGGCACGTTCACGCAATACAGAAAGATAAGGAATCGCATAACCCAACCCCATAATCCGTTTATCCGTAAGATCAGGCCACCATAAATTTAATTGGTCACACAGCGTCTTTTGCACACGCAGCCCAAGTGCAGAAGCATAAAAATCTTTCAGCGTAACGATATCCAACTCAACATACCATGTAGAAACAAATTTCAAACATTACAGATTTTCATATATCCAACTTATATGGACTTCTGCTCTTTCTCCGCAATAGCGAACACTTCAATATTGCATATTTTAAACTTAAATGATTAAAAAAGCAGTACAATAGAATGATTATCGCGTTACAAGTGCTTTAATTATTTTCTTTGAAGCTGAACTCCATAGAGGTTCTTCATACACTGTTTTTGACATCAATTAAGAAAAAAGCCAACACTGATTAATTAAAATGAAGCAATCTTTCAAGATAGTTTTTTTCTTCTTCTGAAAGATGCTCTTTACCAAGACGTTTGCGAATTTCATCCAAAATCTGCCGCGTACGCATTTGATCACTTTCTTGTGGGAGTGCCTCGCCTTCTTGTTCTTCATCTGTTTTTGAAAAAAGTGGACGTCCTAACGGATCTTTAGGACCAGAATCAGCATTTTGATCATCTCCCGTTTCTTTAAGTGTTTCGCGCATTTTTTTCAAAACATTTTGTGCACCTTGCCTCAAAGATTCCAAAGCATCAGACTGATTTTGTATAGATACCTGATGATTTCCATTATCAAGAGCATTTTCCGCAGAATTCATTTTTTCTTCTGCCCTTTTCAAGGCGCCCCCTGTTTCAAATCCTTGTTCTGATAATTCTTTTTCTAATGTTGATAATTCAGATTGCAATTCAGCTTGACGTTTTTTTAAAGATTTTTTTTGTGTTTCCGGTACATTTTCTCCGCGTTTTTGTTCCATCTCTAACTGATGTGTTTCATTGAGAATTTCTTGCTGACGACGCATTAAATCTCCAAGCTGGTCCATCTTTTCTTTCATTTGTGTAGATTGGCTTTTTTCTCCCTCATTTTGATTACCTTTTTGCACATGCAAATGATCAAGCGTCTGTTCAACTTCCGCCAAGAGTTGTTCAGCTGCTAAAGAAGAGCCTGTTTTAGCCATTTCCTCAATTAAATTTAGCTTTTCTTGTAATGTAGCTTCAGAAAGATTAGGACTTTTTGAGCTTTTAGAATTTTTAGAAACTTGACTATCCGGTGCTTTTTCAGCCAAAGCACGAATATACGCATCCATAGCTTGACGTAAATCTGCCATAAGCCGTTCAATTTCTGCCGCTGAAGCACCGTAACGCAATGCATCACGTAAAGCAGCTTGTGCTTGTTTTAACTTTTTTTGCACGGATTCAAGTTGATTGCCTTCAATACCCAAAGCAATTTGCCATAAATAATCCACCACATTGCGCAAATCCTCGTCTGTTTGTGCTAAAGAAAGTCTTGTCCACGCACTTTGTAGAACAATAAAATGCGATGCATTTTGCAACCCCTTTTCTGGACGCACAAGCAAAGCAGAAAGCATATCAAGTACCCGCTCTCGCGCTAAAGGATTAAGAGCTAATAAACGACGCAGTTCAACCACTGCGCGTGCAACAGGATTCGAAAAAACACGCTGTGGTAATATCATAACAAAAGTTTTGCTACGTCCTTTCTGCCCCGCACCATCTTCTGCCACCAAAGTAATTTTGACTTGCGAACCCGCCCATGGATGCGCTGATATATCCTGCACCATTCGCATTTTCCCCTTTCCACCACGCGGAAGAAGAAGTTCTATTTCCGGAGCATTATAAAGAGAAGAAGCACTTTTATTCTGAGGAAGAAAAGGCTCTATTTCAACAAAAGCCTTTGTCACACCATAATCATCATCCACCACATATCGTAACTCCAATGATCCCGTTAAAATCCTCCCTGGTTTTTCCAACCAATGAATTGTTGGAAGCGTGTCCTTAATTATCTGCAAATGCCATTGCTGTTTTTTACGACGTGATGATACAAATAAATTTATTGAATGCTTTAAATGTGTTTCAAAATGAACAATTGGATCATTCAAAGCTGTTTGCTCCGTTTTCTCTGAAAACGAAATTTCCCTCCCATCTTCTACAGACTTTGCTTTTACTGTAATGCCAGCCCCATTGACAACACGCACAACAACATTACTCCCTTCAGGGATTTCTAGTTGTGTTTTCTCATCTTTTGTCAAATAAATCGGTGCCACACCGGTATAAGCAGGTGGTGTTACCCAAGCATCAATCCGCATGAGTTTTTCATCAACGACAGGACGAAAATCAAAGGCATCAGCCAAACGCCCCCCTTGTGAACCAAAAGAAAAACTAAAAGCGCACACAAAAAGAAGAGCACACAAAGCCCTCAAAGCTAAAGGATCATAATCCGCACTATTAAGAGAGATAAATCCAGTTTTTAAATGGTATAATTGCTTTGCCATTCGGCGTTGATGTTCACGCCAAATAACAACACTAAAATCTTCATCATTTTCAGAACATAAACGATCTGTCTGAATATTCAAAGGCTGGTGTTTAAGGCCATTGACACGTTCAAGACGGTGATCCACTTCCCGCATTGTGGGAAACCGAAAACCAATAAGAAAAAATAAACTTACCCCAGCACAAACAAGCATAGCCCCAAGTAAAAGCCAATGGAACCAATAGCCCAAAACGCCAAAAAGTCCCAACCAGCTAAACGAACAAAACAGACTAAGAACAAGGAAAAATGGTAATAACCGACCCCAGATCCGTTCCAATGAAAGGATCCCCCACATCAAAATGCGCACACACAAAAGCTTCATTGCAAAGCCTTTGATGTTTTTATTTTTCATAAACAAGCATTTATCCCCTTTTACCGTGGTGCATTAAGATCATAAACCCCATACAGAACAATTTCTAGAAAATAAATTGTTTCATCAAAGTTTAGTAAAAATAAGACCAAAAATATTTAATAATGCTCAATCTAATTTGGGCTCAATCCAATCAGGAATATGATCACATCCCATTAATTGCGCATAATCAAGACGTGGACGAATAACTGCATAACGCATATCTTGAACGAGAACTTCAGGGACCAGAAGTCTGCTATTATAAGTACTCGCCATCACGGCACCATAAGCCCCAGCTTGCGTAATTGCCAAAAGATCACTGGGTGCCAAAATTGGCAAGCAACGATCTAATGCTAAATAATCACCAGTCTCACAAACAGAACCCACAATATCTGCACGAATAAGGGAAGCGTCTTTTGCTGCTTGTTTCACAAGGACGACATTCTGCCAAGCATCATAAAGCGTTGGACGCATCAGATCATTCATCGCCGCATCCACAATAACAAAATTCCGCCCTTGCCCCTTTTTTAAATAGAGAACAGAGGTTACCAACACACCAGCTTGACCCACAATGCTCCGCCCCGGCTCCACCACAATATTAATCCCTAAAGGAGCAATATGCTTCTTTACCAGCGCGGCATAATCAAAAGGGGAGGGTACGGTATGTTGTTCACAACCATAGGCAATACCAAGCCCGCCACCAATATCTATATGCGTTATTGCATAACCATCACTCCACAATTGACGCACCAAATCTACGATAATAATAAACGCCTCCTCAAACGGCTTTAAATCACAAATTTGACTGCCAATATGCATATCAATACCGCAAACCTGCAATCCAGGCAAAGAGGACGCTCTTTTATAAGCCTCTCTTGCCAACAACAAGGGAATACCAAATTTATTTTCAGATTTTCCTGTTGTAATTTTCTTATGGGTCTTTGCATCAACATCTGGATTAATACGCAATGAAACACGTGCTATTTTTGAAAGTGCAACAGCGCGTTGCGATAACTGTTCAAGTTCCGGCTCTGATTCAACATTAAAACAATAAATATTCTGAGAAAGAGCAAAATCTATCTCTCTCACGGTTTTACCAACCCCAGAATAAACAATACAATGCGCCGGAATACCAACAGCAAGAGCACGCCGTAATTCACCTTCTGAGACCACATCAGCTCCCGCTCCATTGTTAGCTAAAAGCCGCAAAACTGCTTGATTAGAATTCGCTTTAACCGCATAAGCAATCAGACTGGGCATCCCTTGAAATGCTCTTTGATAGTCCTTAAAATGTGTAACCAATGCATTGGCCGAATAACAGTAAAAAGGAGTTCCCACCTCCTGTGCAAGCATAGCAAGTGAACAACCCTCAGCATAAAGTATACCTTGATGATAGGAGAAAAAATCCACACTTGCCTCCTACTTTATCAAACGATCAAGAATAAAAGGTTTATCATCTTCACTTTTAGCAACAGATGTTCCCTGCGTAGGTTTTTCCACACTTGTAGGAGGCATCTCCAATGATCCTTTACGCCCACACCCAACGACACCAAAGCCCCCAAAAAGGACAACCATCAACCCCTTTATTATAACTTTCATTAGTCCTCTTTCCTCATCTTGCTTTCTTTTTTACTTTTAAAATACAATTATTCAAGCGCTCACGA
>NZ_JBHIQG010000010.1:21948-25106 GCF_042196425.1 Bartonella sp. AD328YNZD
TGAAGGCGACACTGTTTTCTTTCTGCCAATGCCACAGCACGCCCTGTTATGTAATGTGCTTCACGAAAAGGAATCCCTAATTCACGGACAAGCCAATCAGCAAAATCCGTAGCTGTTGCATACCCTAAATCCGCTGCTTGTTTCATGGCTTTTTTATTCACTTTCAAATCAGCAATCATCCCTGTCATTGCTGCGAGTGATAATTTCAAACTCAAAGCCCCATCAAATACATATTCTTTATCTTCTTGCATATCCTTTGAATAAGCAAGCGGTAATCCTTTCATCACCGTTAACAATCCCATAAGCGCACCATTCAATCGACCTGCTTTCGCTCGTACTAACTCTGCCGCATCCGGATTTCTCTTTTGTGGCATAATAGACGAACCCGTTGAAAAGGCATCTGACAAATGAATAAAACAAAACTGTTCACTTGACCAAAGAATTATTTCTTCCGCCAAACGCGAAAGATGCACCGCACAAAGAGCACCAGCGCTTAAAAACTCCAACGCAAAATCACGATCAGAAACACTATCAATTGAATTGCGTGTAGGTTCCCGAAAGCCTAGTGCTTGTGCTGTCATAAAGCGATCAATCGGAAAACTTGTTCCTGCCAAAGCAGCAGCCCCTAAAGGCGATTCATTCATTCGCTCAAGAACATCACGCATTCGCGATAAATCTCGACCGAACATTTCAACATAAGCCATCATATAATGGCCCAATGTTACAGGTTGGGCTAATTGTAAATGCGTAAAGCCCGGCATAAAGGTATAAACATGTTGTTCTGCGCGAATAAGTAATTGCTCTATCAATCCTTTTAAAGCTTGTGCTATCTTTTGCGTTGCTTCACGTACCCACAAGCGAAAATCAACAGCAACTTGATCATTGCGTGAACGCGCCGTATGCAAACGCCCTGCTACAGAACCTATCAATTCACTCAACCGCGCTTCAATATTCATATGAATATCTTCAAGCTTTCGTGAAAAAACAAATTTACCGTCTTCAATTTCTTGGCGAATAAGTTTCAAACCATGAACAATTTTTTCATAATCTGATTGTGAAATGATTTTCGTTTGCGCTAACATAGCCGCATGAGAAAGAGAACCTTCAATATCTTGTCGATAAAGTTTTTGATCAAAATCAATAGAGGCATTAATTTCTTCCATAATTGCAGCAGGACCTGCCGTAAACCGACCACCCCATATTTGGTTCTTTAACTTCTCATCTGTCATATTCTGAAAACACCCATCCAAAGGACAAAATTATGATTTTTCAAATTTTCATCAGCGAAAAAAACAATAAAAAAAGGCAAATCTCCCTTGCATTCTTTATCATTGCATTGAGTTTATACGCAACCATAAACTACGATACTAAAAGAGAGTTTTTTCTTTTCAATTTCATTTCAGCAGCACAAGCACAAGAAATAAACACTGATAAAGCACGAGCAGAAAAAATGATGGCGATACGAAAAGCAGCAAAAGGCTTTTTTAGCCACATACGATTTGCTGATACACCCTCGGATATGAATAAACTCTCTTTCAAGGATATTCTAGGAAAAGAGCGTACACTCAGCGAATTTACCGGAAAACCAATGCTGGTCAATCTATGGGCTATTTGGTGTGCACCTTGCCGCACAGAAATGCCCGAACTTGCGCAATTAAAACGTGAATTAGGTGGAGAAAACTTTGATGTCATAGCGATTAATATCGATAAAACTGCTTCTCCTGAAAAAATTCAGCAATTTTTACGAGATATTCATTCAGATAATTTGCTTTACTATCGCGATAAAACAATGGATATTTTCAATAATGTTAGAAAACAGGGGCTTGCTTTAGGACTCCCCATTACATTGCTCATTGATAAAGAGGGATATCTCATTGCTTCCTTCAATGGTGCAGCTCCATGGGCCAATGACGATGCCAAAACACTTATAAAAGCAGTGATTAAAGAGGCCCTATAACTTTAATAACCGCGTCTTTTTAAACGTTGTATAACAAGATCCAGTGCTGACAAAAAAGCAGAACGGTCTTTACGAGAAAAAGGACGGGGACCACCTATTATACTGCCCTGTCCACGCAAATCTTCCATCAAATTGCGCATCGCCAAAGCCTGACCAATTGAATTTACATCAAAAATACGCCCCGTTGGCGAAAGACAAAAACCCCCAGCTTGCACAACCCTTGCTGCTAAAGGAATATCACTGGTAATAACGATACTCGCCTCATGCACATGTTCTACGATCCAATCATCAGCACCATTGAATTCACCAGCAACGACTACTCTCTCAATGAGCGCTTCATCTGGAAGGAACAAAGAACGATTTGCCACAACAAATGTCTTAAGCTGATAACGATTCATCACACGATAAACTTCATCTTTTACGGGACAAGCATCCGCATCAACCAACAAAGTAATGGCAAGTTTTATTCCTCTATCTATCTTTTGATTTTCGTACGATCTACTGTTTTTTTCATTCATCGAAGAGAGCGCCAATAGTTACGATAAAACATTATTGCGGCGTTTATTTCACCTCCCAAAATAAAAATTGCGCTTAAGATGTAAAGAAAAATAATGGCAACCATAATAGATGCTAACCCCGCATAGGTTGAAATATAATCAAACATCGTCAAATATTGTGCAAAAGCAAGAGAAGCCATAAACCATACAAACATTGTCACCACGATTCCTGGTAAAATATCTATAAATTTCCGCTGTCCTGCTGGAAGCCATTTATGAACAATCAAAAGACTGATAAACAAAATAACGACTGCAACTGTATAACGCCATAAACGAATAACACCAATGTATTCAGTCATAAAAAAAGAATGATTTTGCATAATTTTGGTCAGCAAAGGCGCCAGAATCAATAAAAAGCTAATCACAACAAGACCAAAAGCTCCAAGGATTACAAAAAACAGACTTTGAAAACGACAAAACAACAAACTCCGTCGATCAGTAACACGGTAAGCTTTATTTAAAGCCGTACGCAAAGCCTCTATCCCATTAGAAGCAAAATAAGCCGCTCCAATGACAGAAAGCGTCAACACACCTCCTCGATGAATGGTTAAAACATTGACAATTTCCTGAGATAAAGGCTCTGCAATAACATCAGGCAATAACTGCACCAGTGCTTTAATTTTTTGCGGTGTATAGGTAAAAGC
>NZ_JBHIQG010000011.1:0-10035 GCF_042196425.1 Bartonella sp. AD328YNZD
TTTTTTATACATGTTTTAATTGACTTTAGCTTTTTTGCACTTTTACGAAACATTTAAGAGCTTTATAATATATTTTTATACCTCATATACCGTGATACAAAACATGCCCCCACAATGCTTTCAATCCTCCCATAATAATAGATATCCGCAGGAAAAGCTGCCCCTTATTTTAGAAACGGGTATAAGCGAAAACTATGCTCTCATTGATTCTGGTCATGGACAAAAATTAGAACGTTATGGAGCTTACCGCATTATTCGACCAGAAGGTCAAGCACTATGGAAACCCGCTTTATCACAGAAACAATGGGCTGATGTGGACGCTATTTTCACGGGAAATCGTGATGAAGAAGGGGTTGGTCGTTGGCATTTTCCTAAAAAGCCACTTAATGAGACATGGCCACTTTCTTGGAATGGACTGTCTTTTCTAGGCCGTTTTACTTCTTTTCGTCATGTGGGAGTTTTTCCTGAACAAGATGCCCATTGGCGCTCTATGGAAGAACAAATTGTTAAAGCCGAACGCCCTATAAAATTGTTGAATCTTTTTGGCTATACAGGTATTGCCTCTTTGATTGGAGCACGAGCGGGTGCGAATGTTACCCATGTTGATGCTTCTAAAAAAGCCATTGCGTGGGCAAAAGCTAATCAAGAAAGAGCAGGATTACCAGATCATTCTATTCGCTGGATTTGCGATGATGCTATGAAATTTGTCGAGCGTGAACTGCGTCGTAAGAAAAGCTATGATATGATTCTCCTTGATCCCCCTGCTTATGGGCGTGGACCCCATGGTGAAGTTTGGCAACTGTTTGATCATTTACCAGATATGATCACAAATTGTCGTAAACTTCTCTCTGATAAACCGCTCTCTGTTGTGCTTACAGCTTACTCTATTCGTGCTTCTTTCTTTGCACTTCATGCTTTAATGCGTGATGCATTTGTAAATCTTGGTGGTAAGGTCGAATCAGGAGAACTTATTTTGCGTGAAGAAGTTGCAGGACGCGCTCTTTCTACTTCCCTTTTTAGCCGTTGGATTGCTTGAATATGTTTAGACCTAAAACTGGCAAAGTGAAAGAAATTACTTCTCTTAGCAACCCCATTATAAAAGATCTTAAAGCGCTCAGCCAAAAGAAAAATCGTAATAAAGAAGGTCTTTTCATGGCAGAGGGATTGAAGTTGGTCATTGATGCTCTCGATCTCGGCTGGACAATACAGACGCTTATTTTTTCTAAAAGCAAAATCGGTAATGCTGCTATCGAAAATATTGCTGCACGCGTTGTAGCCAATGGTGGTTTTGTGATTAAAGCTTCACAAAAGGTTATGGAATCACTTACCCGACGCGATAATCCACAAACAGTTATTGGTATTTTTAAACAAAAATGGCAACCTCTTGAAATGATAACTGAACAGACTAAAGATGTTTATATCGCGCTTGATCGTGTGCGTGATCCTGGAAATCTTGGTACCATTATCCGAACTGCCGATGCCGTAGGTGCTAAAGGTGTTATTTTAATTGGCGAAACAACAGACCCTTTCTCGCCTGAAACAGTTCGTGCAACTATGGGATCAATTTTCTCTATACCGCTTTATCGTTTTGATGAAAGCGCCTTTTTAAACTGGTCTGCTCACTTTAAAGGCATGATCGTTGGCACGCATCTTAAAGGATCTCTGGATTATCGGACACTTGATTTCAAAAATGGTCCTGTTATCCTTTTAATGGGAAATGAAAAACAGGGATTATCAGATATTCTTACAAGGCGGTGTAATAAACTCGCGCGTATTCCACAAAGTGGACGTGCTGATTCGCTTAATCTAGCAGTAGCAACAGCTGTTATGCTTTATGAAATCCGTCGCCCTTATTTAATACTGGAACCATGTGAGGAAAAACATGATTCGTAAATCACTCCCTTTTCTTCTCTTGGGCTTGGCTTTTACAGTAGTACTTGATCAAGCTGTCAAATACTGGATTATGCACAATATGCCTTTAGGAACAGAAATTTCGCTTATTCCTTTTCTTTCCCTTTATCATGTGCGCAATTCTGGCATTGCATTTTCATTTTTTTCTTCCTTTTCTCACTGGGGAATCATCGCCATCACGATCATTGTGATTATCTTTCTTCTATGGTTATGGAAAAATACTGAATATAATAAGTCTTTAATGCGCTTTGGTCTTATCCTTATTATTGGAGGAGCAATAGGCAATCTTATTGATCGTATTCGCTTTCATCATGTCACTGATTATATCCTTTTTCATATTGATGATATCTTTCATTTTGCTATTTTCAACCTTGCAGATAGTTTTATCACTCTTGGTGTTATTGCCATCCTTATTGAAGAATTGCGTACTTGGATGAAGGCAAAACGTCATTCCAATAGCACATCTTCTCATTGATATGTTCAGCGCCTTAAAAACCAGAGGTTATTAATCATCACAAGTCTGATTACAAATTGATTTTTCTCAATCAATTCTTGTTTCTAATAATTTCATGTGTTTCTTTTCATGGAATTATAAAACCTTACTTTCACTTGATCTTTATATACTTGATCCGTGTAAAAGGAATGAACTCAAATAGAAACCAATAATTTTTTATTCATATGTCCTATATCCCATTCTGAGAGGAAATATTTTACAGCATTTAAATTCTGTTCATTTGCTTAAAACAATTACTTTTCATATGTTTTTTAGTTTTTACAGGCGTCATTTTTACAGTGTTTTTCTTAAGCGCTTCGTGTAAAAACACCCCTCTTTTATTTATATTGCTTAATAAGCAACATCTTTTAACTATTTTCAATGTTTTATTTATAATACAACATATTGATATATAATGATAGTTTACCATTTTGTATATTGAATGAGAACCCTAAATTTCTTTTATTTCGAACTTTCGCATGTTGAATTAATTAAAACCATGTCTTTTACACACCAATCTTGCTTGTGTGGAGCAAGCAAATAAATAACCTTGATTGATTTAATATAAGAAAATTTGTCATCAGAGAATCTTACGATATTCGGAGAAGAATTTAGCATACAAAACGATAATTTATTATTATATATCAGTTTTTATATAAAAAGATTCAATTCAATAGGTCTTCTAACCGTATAGAGCAGATGCAATATTGTAAGTTGAAAAACAGTGCGACGACATTTGCCTCTCTCTTCATCAAAGCAAAGACCGTTGATACCTTACAGAGAATTATATTACACAATTTCTATGAACAGTAAAAAAATTTTAAGTATAGTCTTTTTATCTTGCAAAAATATGGCAAAAAATGGAAATATTATTTCATCAAAATAAACTATTTCCTTACCAATTTGTAAGGTTCCTTCTTCAGATAAATCTCTTGTAATTTTTAAATAAATCTCCATAATAAGAGCAGATGTGCTGGAATTCCGCCAGTGATTCTTAGGGTTTTTGTGTTAGCCAATTTAGGACTTATACGAAGTGTTTATCTGTAATGACAGAGGTACTTTTAAACCCCAATATCTGACGGAACATATGCTAAAGGATTTTATATTATGGCTAATTTTAAAAATTTACGTTCGGCGCCTGCTTCTCATGCCGATGCATCAATTGATCTGGGATTGCGCGACTATATGTTGGGTGTCTACAATACAATGGCCATTGGTTTGCTTATTACAGCTGCTGCCGCTTATGCAATTGTATCATTAGCAACGACAACAGATATGAGTCAAGCAGCAGCTCAAATCAATAGCAGTGTTTATTTAACATCTTTTGGAGTAACATTTTATACATCACCATTCTCTTATATTGTTATGTTTGCACCACTCATAGCGGTCTTATTCCTCAGTTTTAAAATTAATACACTGAGCACAAATGCTGCTCGTAGCCTCTTTTTTGGTTATGCTGCTCTGGTTGGTCTTTCACTATCTTCAATCGTTTTGCGTTATACGACAGAAAGTATTGTACAAACCTTTGTTATTTCCGCTGCAACTTTTGGAGCTCTTTCACTTTATGGATACACAACAAAGCGTGATCTTACAGCAATCGGTTCATTCTTATTTATGGGATTGATTGGTTTGTTACTTTCTATGATTGTAAACATTTTTCTTGGGTCAAGTGCTTTGCAATTTGCTATCTCCGTTATTGGTGTTTTTATCTTTGCTGGTTTAACAGCTTACGATACTCAAAACATTAAGTTGATGTATTACGAAGGAGATGAAGGTGATACAAGAGGACGTAAAGTTATTATGGGTGCATTGAATCTTTATCTTGATTTCATCAATATGTTTGTCTTCTTGCTACAATTTCTTGGTTCAAACCGTGATTGATTTTAAAAGATCATCGCTTAATGAAAGAACCTTGTTTCCAAAAGAAACAAGGTTCTTTTGTTTTTAGTGTAAGTTTTTACCCTTTGCCTCTTAGAGATTATATTCTTTTCGCAAAATGACAAAAATACCTTACAAGCAAAAGTTTCCTTGGTTTACTGGTTTTATCCAACAAAAGCTCCATAATTCTCTTTTAAAGGCAATCTATAGCCGCTCTCATCATCAACCAAACATCATCAAGCCAAATGATAATTATGATCTAACCGTTGCTTCCTATAATGTGCATAAATGTGTAGGTACTGATAAAATTTTTAATCCTACACGTATTGTACGTGTTATTAATGAATTACAAGTTGATATCCTTGCTCTTCAAGAAGCAGATAAACGTTTTGGAGAGCGCGTTGGCTTGATTAATCTTCAGCTATTAAAAGCTGAAACTGGCTTGATTCCTGTGCCTCTCAATACCATGTCACCTCATGGTCATGGTTGGCATGGGAACGCTCTTTTTTTGCGAAAGGGATATGTACGTGAAACTTTACAAATCACTCTTCCTGGTATTGAACCACGTGGGGCTGTAATTGTAGAATTGGAAATGCAAGCAGGCCCTATTCGTATTATTGCGGCTCATTTTGGCTTATTACGTTATTCTCGTAAACAACAAACAAAAATGCTTCTTGCAATTTTGCAAAATCGCTCCCTTATGCCTACACTCCTCATTGGAGATTTTAATGAATGGCGGATAGGAAAAGGCTCATCTTTGAACCATTTTTCTCCCTATTTTGATAACACACTTGAAGTTGTGCCAAGCTTTCCTTCGCGTTTTCCTCTTTTAGCCCTTGATCGCGTTTTTGCTTTTCCCCACCAATTGGTAACAAATATTGAAAATCATCATTCACCACTTGCACGTATTGCCTCAGATCATTTGCCTATAAAAGCCTACCTTAATCTTGCCAACGCCATGAATGTTCTTGAACATAAAATAAATAAAAAAAGTTAATGTGCCTCATCCCAATTTTGAGCTGTCATGACTTTTACTTCAAGGGGTACAGATAAAGATAAAACCGGCATTGTAGCATTTTCCATAACATTTTTAACAACGTCCATGGTTTTTTTACTCTCTTCTTTTGGTACTTCAAAAATCAGTTCATCATGTACTTGCAGCAACATTTTTGCTGATAGATTTTCTCCTTTTAAAACATCTTCCATCTGTATCATAGCGCGGCGAATAATATCTGCAGCAGAGCCTTGAATCGGGGCATTAATAGCTGCCCGTTCATTAAGGGAACGAATTTTTACGTTCTTTGCTTTTATTTCTGGATAATGGATACGACGTCCAAAAATTGTTTCTACATAACCATTTTCACGTGCAAAGTTTTTTGTCTTTTCCATATAATCTTTAATTCCTGGAAACCTTTCAAAATACAATTGAATATAACGACCCGCTTCTTGGCGTGAAATTCCTAATTGATTGGCTAAGCCAAAAGCTGAAATACCATAAATGATACCAAAATTAATCGCTTTTGCACGCCGTCGTATATCTGAATGCATTCCCTCTATTGCAACGCCAAACATTTGTGACGCCGTTATAGCGTGAATATCGTGTCCTTTAGCAAAAGCTTCTTTTAATGCTTTTATATCCGCAATATGTGCAAGAATGCGTAATTCAATCTGACTATAATCAGCAGAAAGCAACACGTGCCCTTTGGGAGCAATAAAAGCTGTTCGAATTTTACGTCCTTCAGCAGTTCGTACTGGAATATTTTGCAAATTTGGCTCTGATGATGACAATCGCCCTGTTGATGTTATTGCCAAAGAATAATTCGTATGAACACGCCCTGTTTTTGGTAAAATATAAGAAGGCAAAGCATCGGCATAGGTAGATTTTAGCTTTGCAAGTTGACGCCACTCAATAATTTTACGCGGTAATAGATGACCTTCAGCAGACAACTCTTCTAAGGTCTGTGCAGAAGTTGACCATTGTCCACCCTTGGTTTTAGCGCCTCCAGATAATCCCATTTTGCTAAAAAGGATATCCCCCAATTGCTTTGGCGAAGCAAGATTAAACTTTTCACCAGCTTGTTTGTAAATTTCCTCTTCTAGAATCAAAGTAGCTTGCGCCAATTCTCCTGAAAGGCGCAATAAAATCTGCCTATCAACAAGAATCCCACGTTCTTCCATTCTTGCAAGAACTTCTACGAGTGGTCGATCAAGGCGATCATAAATTTTTGCCATTTTTTGAGCAACAAGTTGCGGTTTCAAAACTTGCCAAAGGCGTAGCGTTATATCGGCATCTTCCGCCGCATAAAGGGTAGCTTGTTTTAAATCTACTTGTGCAAAAGAAGTAATTTTTTTTCCTTTATGCGTTAAATCCTTATAGGCAATTGGTTTATGTCCAAGCCAACGTTCAGACAAATCATCCATATTATGGGTTAAAGTTCCAGCATCAAAAGCATATGACAAAAGCATAGTGTCATCAAAAGAACGTATAACAATGTCGTATTGCTTCATCACCAACCAATCATATTTTATATTCTGACCAATTTTTAACACCGCTGAATCTTCTAATAGCGGTTTTAAAAGTGCCAAAGCTTTTTGGATCTCAATCTGCGAGGCAATACGCCCATCCCTTAAAAGGTCCTCTTTTTCCTCAAAATGTTCAAGTGGTATATAGGCTGCTTTTCCTGGTTGTAATGCGAGTGAAAAACCAACAAGCTTTGCTTGCATCGGATCAAGAGAGGTTGTTTCAGTATCAAAAGCAAAAAAGCCCTGTTCTTGTGCTTGCCATAACCATTCTTTTAAAGTTTCCTCCTCAAGAATCGTTGTGTAAGTATCTCTTGTAATTTTTTGAGACAGTGCTTGATCTTTACGTTTTTGTGCAAAAACTTGTGGAGAATTTTCAGAAAAATTATGAAAAGATGCACGTTCAGTATTTTTTATATCTAAATCATGTCCATAGCTTAGTTTTTCCCATTCAACATCTATATCAAGTGCATCAATAACAGCTGCATCACATGTTGTTGCCTCTGCTATGCGACGCGTTAATGTTGAAAACTCCATCGCTTTCAAAAAAGCAATTAAACGCGGACCATTTTGTGGCTCCAAAATAAAATCATCTAAATCACTGTCTATAGGGACATCTGTTTTAAGCCTAACAAGCTCACGAGACATTTTAACTTGTTCTCTATAAGCTTGAATGTTTTCACGCCGTTTTGTTTGTTTAATTTCTGTTACGCGTTGCAATAAAAGATCAAGAGAACCAAATTCATTTAACAACTGGGCTGCAGTTTTGGGACCAATGCCTGGAATACCCGGTATATTATCCGTTGAATCTCCAATCAAAGCTTGTAAATCAATCATTTTTTCAGGTTCAACACCCCATTTTTCTATAACTTCTGAAATACCTATATGCTTGTCTTTCATTCCATCATACAAGGACACATGTGTATTTACGAGTTGCATAAGATCCTTATCAGAAGAGATAATGGTTGTCTTTGCCCCAACCTTCGTTGCCAATTTTGCATAAGTAGCAATTAAATCATCCGCTTCAAAACCTTCCTTTTCAATACAAGGCAAATTAAAAGCTTTTGTTGCTTGGCGTATCAGAGAAAATTGAGGAATTAGATCTTCAGGAGGTTCAGCGCGATTCGCTTTATATTGAGGATAAATTTGTTTCCGAAAAGTATCAGATGAATAATCAAAAATAACAGCAAAATGTGTTGGAATAATACCCATAGCTGTATTACGAGCATCACAAAGTAATTTCCATAACATATTACAAAAACCAGCTACCGCTCCTACAGGGAGTCCATCCTTTTTACGTCTTAAAGGCGGCAAAGCATAGTAAGCACGAAAAATGTAGCCTGATCCGTCAACCAACAAAAGATGATCTGTTGCTTTCATGATAATTTTATTTCTCCATTTCAGCTAAAAAACAAATTACCTGTATATATTTTTTTCATTTTTATTTTATTTTTTTACTTTGCCTCTAAAAAGCCATTTTTTCTTTCCATAAGACATGAAGTCGTTGCACTTATATTAAGTACCTAGAGCTTTTCTTTGCTGTTACAGGATTAATAGCTTTCATTTTGCTCCTCCTATGATAGCTGAGGTACAATGTAACGACAAGGTCGTTGTGGTGTTCCCCTCCCCACAACGACCGTTTTTTTTGGTATCCATATTTTATATTTTTAACCTTAAATAGCTTGTTTAGAGAAAAGATAAGAATATTATTCATAAACTTTGAAGTTATTCCACAGAGCTTTTTCACCCATTTTATTGATAAAATCAGCATGCAATCTTTTTTCTTGCGCACTCAATCTTGAAGGTAAAGCCTGTGGGCGAAATTTAACTGCATAAGGCATATCTTTGTCACTTTGAGTATGTTCATCAACACTCTTTCTGTTATCAAAACCCAATATGCCCTGCTTTCCACCAATCAATTCAATATAAACATCGGCCAAAATCTCTGCATCAAGTAAAGCACCATGAAGAACACGATGGCTGTTATCAATTCCAAAACGTTTGCATAAAATATCAAGAGAATTAGGACCCATAGGGAATTTACGCCGTGCCATAGCCAATGTATCAAGAATATTATCAACACTGATGAGCGGCTTATTGACGCGTTTTAATTCTGCATTAATAAAACCAATATCAAAACTCGCATTATGCGCAATCATTGTCGCGCCATTAATAAATTCCAAAAATTCATCAACAATATCACTAAAACTTTTCTCGTTTTTTAGGCGTTCATTGGTTAATCCGTGAATTGCTACAACTTCATCAGGAATAATAACGCCTTCAGGGTTTAAATAAACATGAAATTGGCGCCCTGTAAGATAACGATCAACCATTTCTACACAACCAATTTCGATTATGCGATCTTTCTCTTTATCTAAACCTGTTGTTTCTGTATCAAAAATAATTTCACGCATGATTTTAATTCTTTAGCAATTTTTTTATCACATCAAAAACCTGTTGACGGGTATTTTCTAAATCTTTCCCTGTATCAATAATAAAATCAGCACGTTCTCGTTTTTTTTCATCTGGCATTTGTTGGGCATTGATAAAGGCAAATTTTTTCTCATTCATACCTTGGCGAATCATTACACGTTCTTTTTGTATTTCTGGTGGAGCAGAAACAACAATAACGCTATCTACACGATTTTCACCATTTGTTTCAAACAGAAGTGGAATATCAAGAATAACTAATTTTTCCCCTTGTTTGCGCGCTGTATCAATAAATTCTTTTTCTTTTTCTTGCACCAAAGGATGAATTATTTTTTCTAATGTTTGTAATTTTTCCTTATCATCAATCAAAATTTCAGAAAGTTTCAAACGGTTAACTTCATCGTTTTCAACAACACTAGGAAAAATACGCTCTATGAGTGACAAAACTGGCTCACTTTTATAGAGTTGTTGTACCGCCTCATCAGCACTAAAAACAGAAATACCCGCTTGTCTGAAAAAATCAGCAACTGTTGATTTTCCCATAGCTATTGATCCAGTTAATCCTATAATTTTCATTCTCTTTCTTCACTCATATCCTCTAAAATGGCTGTCCTTAACGCTTTTGTTACCTGTGGTTTTATTCCAAACCACCGTTCAAATCCTATAACAGCCTGATGAAGAAGCATCCCAAGCCCATCAACCGTTTTGAGATCACAAGCCTTTGCCTGTTGTAAAAAAGGAGTTATCAATGGTGTATAAACAATATCTGTTACTAATGCCGTTGTTTTTGCTTTATGAAAATC
>NZ_JBHIQG010000011.1:10135-12092 GCF_042196425.1 Bartonella sp. AD328YNZD
TGTTTATGAGGCAAAGTAACATTTCCTCCACAAAAGCCCATTTTTTGTAAAGAAACAATAAAATGACTAAATTCTTCGGATGTTACTTCCTGTGCAAGGTATTCTCCTTGTAAACTATATTGTTTAAGCCAAAAATTGTGAATTCTTGGCGATTTTGAATGATGAATAGGAGAACCAACAACAAAAGCACGCGGATAATTTGTCTTTTTTATTATTAAGTTAACCATCAATAATTCCTAAGTGGCGCAATTTTATGAGTAGAGGCAGCAAAGGTAAACCAACAATGGTAAAAAAATCTCCTTCAATTTTTTCAAAGAGATGAATCCCTTCTCCTTCAATTTGATATACTCCTACGCTGTTTAGAACATCTTTTCCTACGCGTGCTAAATAACGTTCAATAAATTCTAACGAGAGTAAACGTACAGACATATGTGCACTAAAAGCTTCAACCCAAATTTTTTGACCATTTTTAAATAAAGCTACCGCACTATGAAGAGAATGGGTTTTTCCTGATAACTCACATAAACGTTGATGTGCTTCCTTAATATTTCTTGCTTTATGAAAAACTTTACCTTCCAAATCAAGAACTTGATCACAACCAATAACGAAAGCATCAGGAAAACGATCTGAAACATTTTTTGCTTTTGCACTTGCAAGAAAACAGCTAAGTTCTTTAGGTGTTTTTTCTTTTGTTGTTTTTTCTACTTCTCTCTCATCAAAAGAAGCGCCTTCAATTAAAAAATTTAAACCTGCCTTTTTCAACAACTGTGCACGATAAAAACTAAGAGATGCTAATATTAACGTATCTGCGTCCATGAGGATTTTCTCTCACTTTCCTTCACGAAATCGTGATAAAAGTTCAAATATTGCAGCAGCAGTTTCTTCAATAGAGCGCCTCGTGACATCAATAATAGGCCAACCAAAACGTTCGCAAATGCGTTTTGCATGGATTAATTCTTCAGCTATGCTGATACGATTAGTATAATTATCAAGAGCAAAACCTTCTCCTAAATCTCTATTTTGACGAATATGTGAGATTCTTTCAGCTGAAGCAATTAAACCAATAATTAAAGAATTTTTTACCTCTAAAAGAGATTCTGGCAAATCAATTCCTGGAATAAGAGGAACATTAGCCGTTTTGATTCCACGATTTGCTAAATAGATGCTTGTTGGCGTTTTAGAGGTTCTTGAAATTCCTACAAGAATTACATCCGCTTCAGATAAGCTACTGGAAGACTGTCCATCATCATGCTCTATTGTAAAATCCAGTGCCTCAATACGACGAAAATAATCTGCATTAAGATCATGTTGTGCACTAACACGTAAATGAGTTGGCATTCCAAGGTAAGACTGAAAAGCATTTAGAACAGGATACAATATATCAATACAGGGAACTTCTATTTTTTTGCATTTTTTTTGAAGGAGTAGTTTAAGTTCTTCATCAATCATTGTGTAAAGAACAATACCTGGCTCTTGTTGTATTTCATCAAGAACTTTTTGTAACTGTATTTTATTACGAATCATAGGATAGATATGCTCTGTTGCCTGACACATTGCATATTGGGATGCTACAGCTCTTCCAACAGAAATTAATGTCTCCCCCGTTGCATCAGAAAGCATGTGTAAATGAAAGAATTTTTTTTCTTTTGTCACAAAAATTTTAACTCCTTGTTAAGACATGTGTATATATTCTCACTGTTTTTTATAAAACTAAAATTTATGAAAAATTCTCCTTTTTTATGCACAAATTAAATGCTTGTGATAATATTATCCCTCTTATAAAAAAGAGGGGATAATATCTTTAAGATAGTGTTATTTTTATTCTTTTTTCAGTTCCTTTTGTGGATAAAATTGAGGATAAATAATAATCCACACTAAACACAGTTATAAATAAGAATAATCCTTTCTTTAATATAAATTTATTAATATAAATTTCTGTAAAAAATACTTTTGAATA
>NZ_JBHIQG010000011.1:12192-22804 GCF_042196425.1 Bartonella sp. AD328YNZD
GAAATTATAGGAGAAGGTGTTGTCGAAGTTTTACAAGATGGATTTGGATTCTTGCGCTCTGCTGATGCTAATTATCTTCCTGGACCTGATGATATCTATCTTTCACCTGCACAAATACAGTCGTTTTCTTTAAAAACAGGCGATACAATTGAAGGCCCCATACGTAGTCCAAAAGAGGGAGAACGTTATTTTGCTCTCCTTAAAATTAATACAATTAATTTTGAAAAACCTGAAAAGATCCGTTATAAAATTCACTTTGATAATCTTACTCCCCTCTATTCAAATGAACGTTTTCAAATGGAAATACAAGATCCTACAGAGAAAGATATGTCATCACGTGTGATTGATTTGATATCTCCATTGGGAAAAGGACAGAGGGGACTAATTGTTGCACCACCACGGACGGGAAAAACAGTTTTACTTCAAAATATTGCTCATTCTATTACCACTAATCATCCTGAATGTTATCTCATTGTTCTTTTAATTGATGAACGACCAGAAGAGGTTACTGATATGCAGCGTTCAGTAAAAGGAGAAGTGGTTTCTTCTACTTTTGATGAACCTGCAATACGTCACGTACAAGTGGCAGAAATGGTCATTGAAAAAGCTAAACGTCTCGTTGAATATGGGCGTGATGTTGTTATTCTCCTCGATTCTATTACACGTCTTGGGCGTGCATATAATACAGTTGTTCCTTCTTCGGGTAAAGTTTTAACAGGTGGTGTGGATGCAAATGCCCTACAGCGTCCAAAACGTTTTTTTGGTGCAGCACGTAATATTGAAGAAGGCGGATCTTTAACCATTATTGCAACGGCTTTGATTGATACAGGAAGTCGTATGGATGAGGTTATTTTTGAAGAATTCAAAGGAACAGGTAATTCGGAAATTGTTCTTGATCGTAAAGTTGCTGATAAACGTATTTTCCCTGCTATGGATATTTTAAAGTCAGGAACGCGTAAGGAAGAACTTCTGGTAGAACGACAAGATTTACACAAAATTTTTGTTCTTCGTCGTATTTTAGCATCTATGAATGTAACTGATGCAATTGAATTTTTGATTGATAAATTAAAGCAAACAAAAAATAATAGTGAATTTTTTGATTCAATGAATACGTAGAGTCATTAAAGTTTTTATTAGGATAAAACCTGTGGATACAATCTTTGCTGTTTCGAGTGGATTGTTACCTTCAGGGGTTGCAGTCATTCGGCTTTCTGGTCCTCATGTTGTGGATATAGTTAAAACGCTTTGTGGTCGTTTACCTAAAGCACGTTTTATGCATTATGGAAATCTTACTGCTCGTGATGGTGGTTTTTTAGATTCTGGTTTAACTGTTTTTTTTCCTGCTCCTCATAGTTTTACGGGGGAGGATTGTGCAGAATTCCATTTACATGGAGGAAAAGCAGTCGTTAATCGTTTTCTCGATGAATTGTCAACATTTTCTGGATGCCGTATTGCAGAGGCAGGTGAATTTTCACGTCGCGCTTTTATGGAAGGAAAATTAGATCTTGTTCAAGCAGAAGGTCTTGCTGATTTAATAGAAGCAGAAACGGAAAGCCAACGGCGTTTAGCTGTTATGGGTACAAGTGGACATTTAACGACGCTTTATCGTGATTGGCGTCATAAGCTTATGAAGGCGCGTGCTTTTATTGAGGCAGAACTTGATTTTGTTGATGAAGCAGATATTCCCAACGCAATATCTGATAAAGTTTGGAAAGATGTTGAGGATCTTTGTACTTCTATTAGAGAATATATTACTGAAGGAGAACGTGCGAGTATTTTACGTGATGGATTAAAAATTGTTATTGCTGGTGCTCCAAATTCTGGAAAATCAAGCATTATGAATCGTCTTTCAGGAAGATCTGTTGCTATTGTAACGGAAGAAGCAGGAACAACCCGTGATGCTTTAGAAATGAGAATTATTCTTGGTGGTTTACCTGTTTTTTTAACCGATACTGCTGGTTTTAGAAAAACAGAAAATAAAATAGAACAGATGGGAATAGAAGTTGCTAAACAGCATGTTAGAGAAGCTGATTTGGTTATTTTGGTTTATGATATAGGAAATCCTAAGCAAGTTGATTTACCAGAAACATCGGCTGAAATATGGTGTGTTGGTAATAAGCTTGATCTTTATGAAAAAAATGATCAGCGTTGGTCTATACAATTTTCCGCATTAACTGGTTTAAATTTTGATTCTTTTATCAAAGAACTTGAATTATTTTGTCATCATCGTGGTTCTGAAATTGGAAATATTGTTCCAGCACGTAAAAGGCAACTTCAATTATTAAAAGAAGCTGTTAAAGAGATTGAGTTTGCTCTCAATTATCATTCTTTTGATCTCAGTTTACGTGCAGAACATCTCCGTCGTGCAAGTGATTTTCTTGGAAAAATTACAGGAGATATTGATGTTGAAGATTTGCTTGATATCATTTTTTCAGAGTTTTGTGTTGGTAAATAATGATTCACGTGAAACATTGATTATTTCATAGACAGATTATAAAGATTATGTAATTTATATCCTGTTTCACGTGAAACCTTAGAAATTTTCTACGGAATGAATTAAATGCGATCATATGATGTTATTATTGTTGGTGGTGGTCATGCTGGCTGTGAAGCGGCTTCAGCTTCAGCACGTGTAGGAGCCAAAACAGCGCTTGTTACACATAAAATATCAGCACTGGGAACAATGTCGTGTAATCCTGCTATTGGTGGTCTTGGAAAAGGGCATCTGGTTCGTGAAATAGATGCGTTAGATGGTCTCATGGGAAGAGCAGCAGATGCTGCTGGAATTCAGTTTAGACTTCTTAATAGACGTAAAGGACCGGCAGTAAGAGGACCACGGACACAAGCAGATCGACAACTTTATAGAGAAGCAATTCAAAAACTTTTAAAAGAACAAGAAAATCTTACTCTCATTGAGGATGAAGTACTTGATTTGGTTGTTAAAGATAATTGTGTATCAGGTGTAATTTTAAAAAAACAAGGAACAATTTTTTCTGGTGCTGTTGTTTTAACAACAGGTACATTTTTAAATGGCTTTATTCATATTGGTAATAAAACATGGGCTGCTGGTCGTATGGGAGATCAGTCAAGTGTGAAACTTGCTGAACATTTGAAAAAATATCATATAAAACTTGGACGATTAAAAACAGGAACCCCTGCTCGTCTGAGTAAAAAAACAATTGCTTGGGAAACTCTCCAAAAACAACAAGCAGATGAAAATCCCGTTCCCTTTTCTCTTTTAACAGAGAAAATTGAACAGCCACAAATTGAATGTGCAATAACGCGTACAAATGCACAAACACATAAAATTATTCGCGAAAATATCTATCGTTCTGCTTTATATTCTGGAAATATTGAAGGATTAGGACCACGTTATTGTCCTTCAATTGAAGATAAAATCGTTAAATTTGGAGAACGTGATGGACATCAGATTTTTCTAGAACCAGAAGGATTAAATGATGATACTGTTTATCCAAATGGTCTTTCTACTTCTCTTCCTGAAGATGTACAAATTTCTTTATTGAAAACCATTGAAGGATTGGAAAATGCTACAGTTTTGCAACCTGGCTATGCTATTGAATATGATTTTGTTAATCCTCAACAATTAACGAAAAGTTTGGAAGTACGCTCTTTACCAGGTTTGTTTTTAGCGGGCCAAATTAATGGCACAACAGGATATGAGGAAGCGGCAGCACAAGGTCTTTTAGCTGGATTAAATGCTGCACGCAAGGTAGGTAAATTAGATGAAATACTTATAAGTCGTTCTACTGCTTATATTGGTGTTATGGTTGATGATTTGGTTTCACGTGGTGTTTGTGAACCTTATAGAATGTTTACATCACGTGCTGAATTTCGTTTATCTTTAAGATCTGATAATGCTGATACGCGTCTAACACCTTTGGCAAAAGAATGGGGTATTGTGAGTAAAGTACGTTGGGATTATTATCAGAAAAAGCAAAAACGGCTTGATCAAGCACGATCGATATGTCAAAATCTCTTTTTAACACCTAATGAAGCTTCTGCTCATGGATTACACGTTAACCATGATGGAATTCGGCGTTCGGCTTATGATTTTCTTGCATATCCTCATATGACTGTAGAGCGTCTTTCACATTTATGGCCACAATTACAGGAAATTGATTCTAAAACAGTTGAAGCTTTAGAAATTGAAGCACAATATGCGGTTTATTTAGATAAACAAGCACAAGATATTGCCTCTCTTCAAAGAGATGAACGTTTAGAAATTCCTTCTTCTCTTAATATTGAGGCAATTTCAGGTCTTTCAAATGAACTTAAATCAAAAATTCAAGAAGTATCGCCTCGTTCAATTGCTGATGCACAAAAAATTGATGGCATGACTCCTGCCGCATTATCACTTATTATTACATATATTCAACGTCAACGGCGTGAAAAGGCTAAAACAGCTTAATGGATTTTTCTACAGAAAAAAAATATCAACAATTATTAAATATTATTCCTTCTGTTTCACGTGAAACGATGGAAAATTTAATGCAGTTTGAGTCTTTAATACTTCAATGGAATGCACATATTAATTTGATATCTGCTACAACTATACCAGATCTATGGACACGACATATTTTAGATTCAGCACAAATTTTTCCTTTGTATGCTCATTCTTTACATTGGTGTGATTTAGGATCAGGAGGAGGTTTTCCTGCAATTGTGATTGCTATCTTTTTGAAAGAAAAAAAAGCAGGACATATTAATCTTGTTGAAAGTAATGGGAAAAAAGTTGCTTTTTTGCGAACAGTTATTGCTCAACTTAATCTTCCAGCAACGGTTTATCACGCTAGAATTGAAGATATATATCAAAAAATTCCCATATCTGATATTATAACGGCACGAGGATTAGCGCCGCTTGATACTCTTTTACAACTCATTTTTCCTTTATTAACAGAAAAAACAATAGCTCTTTTGCAAAAAGGTCGGGATTACGCTACAGAAATAAAAAATGCCTCTGCCAATTGGCACTTTGATCTGTTAAAACATAAAAGTAAAGTTGATGAAAATTCTGTTATTTTGGAAATTTCTCATATTCGATCATATAGAGGGTAGAGCAAAATGAGCGAAACACGAATTATCGCTATTGCAAACCAAAAGGGTGGAGTCGGAAAAACAACCACAGCAATTAATCTTGCTACAGCTTTAGCGGCTATTGGTGAAAATGTCCTTATTATGGATGTTGATCCACAAGGTAATGCTAGTACAGGTTTAGGGATTGATCGTAATAGCCGTCCTTTATCTTCTTATGATGTTTTGGTTTCGGGCGTTTCAATTACACAGGCGGCTTTAAAAACAGCCGTACCCAATCTTTATATAGTTCCCTCTACACTTGATCTCTTAGGAGTGGAAATGGAAATTTCTTCATCAAAAGATCGCATACAACGCTTACGTAAAGCTCTCTATGATGATCCGGAAATGGAAAAAAAATTCAATTATGTTTTAATTGATTGTCCTCCTTCCCTTAATCTTTTAACACTTAATGCTATGGGGGCTGCGGATTCTGTTTTAGTGCCTATGCAGTGTGAATTTTTAGCACTTGAAGGTTTAAGTCAATTACTTGAAACAGTAAAACAAGTGCGATCCGTACTTAATCCATCTTTAGAGATCCAAGGTATTGTTCTAACAATGTATGATGGACGTAATAATCTTTCAAATCAAGTTGTTGAAGATGTACGCTCTTTTATGGGAGATAAAGTTTATCGTACTGTTATTCCACGAAATGTAAGAGTATCAGAAGCGCCCTCTTTTGGTAAACCTGTATTGCTTTACGATCTCAAATGTGCTGGAAGTCAAGCTTATTTGCGTCTAGCATCAGAAGTGATTCAACGTGAAAAACAAGCACGCGCTGCTGCTTAGAAATATAAAAAAATAATCTAAAAATTCAAAGAGAAAAATTATGAATGATGATCTCTCAAAAAAAAGACTAGGACGTGGATTAGCGGCATTGATTGGAGATATCAATTTAAACAATAATATTGCACGTTCATCAAGCTTTGATAAATTAAATGAATCCGGTAGTCTTTCTGAGCAATTTATTCCAATTGAATCTATTTCATGTAATCCTCATAATCCTCGGCGTCATTTTACTGAAACAGAGCTTGATAATTTGACACAATCAATTCGTCAACACGGTGTGGTTCAACCGATTATTGTAAGGCCTTTAAGAGATCATCCTCATCGGTTTGAATTGATTGCTGGTGAACGGCGCTGGCGTGCAGCACAACGTGCAAATTTAAACCAATTGCCAGTTATTATTCGCGATGTAGATGATAAAACGGCTTTGGAATTGGCAATTATTGAAAATGTTCAACGTGCAGATCTTAATCCTATCGAAGAAGCAAAGGGATATGAGATGCTTCTAAATGAACATGATTATACGCAAGTAGATTTAGCGCAAGTTATAGGAAAAAGTCGTAGTCATGTTGCAAATACGCTTCGTTTGTTAAAACTTCCAGAAAAAGTACAACAATTCTTAACTGATGGACAACTTTCCGCAGGTCATGCACGTTGTCTTATAACCGTTGATAATCCACAATATTTAGCTGAGAAAATTATTCGTGAAGGGCTTTCTGTACGTCAAACAGAAATACTTGCATATGAGCAAGCTAATCCTAAAACTAAAAAACGTACCAATTCGGAGAAAGATGCTGAAACAAAATCTTTAGAAAAATTACTTGCAGATGTGATAGGAATGAAAGTTATTATTCAACATGGTAAAAAAGGTGGAGATTTAAAAATACATTACTCTTCATTAGAACAATTAGATGAAATTTGTCGGCGTTTACAAAGTTAATCAATTGTTCTAAAAATGTTTTTTAACAGTTATCTTTTAAAATTTTTATTATTCTATACATATGCTCTTTAGCAAATTCTATATTGCTTGAAGGTAAAAAGTTTTTTTCATAAGTAGAATTTTCTTCATTAGTAAGTACATACAATGTCGCTTGAAGTGCTAGGTGAGCAACAACAAAATCTTTCGGTGTTATATTATTTTCTTTTAAAATATTCACAAGTTTTGGATTATTAGAAATATAGGCAGCGTATTTTTCAATATTATCATTATAAGTATTTAAATCACTTTTTTTATTCGTTTGTTCTGGTTTTGAATATAAATTTTTACATTCTATTTTGATTTTTTCCAGCTTTAAAAGAAGATCTTCTGTTAAGGGATAATTTGCAATGAAAGGCGATATAAAAGAAAGCTCATCTATTTCTTGTTTTTTTTCTTGAGCGTATGATGCAAAAGGAAAAATGAAGAAAAAGCACAATAGAAGTTTAAACATGACTAAAATTATCCTTTCTTTTTTGAATTTCAATAAATATTTTTTCGTCTGTTATTCTTTATTTTTAGAAAAACATTTGTTAAATGTAATCGAAATAAACACAATTATTAGGAATGATAAAAACACGGTGATTTTTTAATGCACGGACTTTTTTATTAGATTAATGGGATGATATTTTTTAATGTCTCATAGCTGATTAGTTGCTCAAAATGAGTTTTTCACAGCTATCTAAAAGAATTGTCGCTTTAAAAAAATGTTTTTTAACAAATTCAAGATTGTTTAGAAATATAGTATTTTTCTCAGTAGAATATTCCTTTTCAGGTACAAATATGAGAAGCGTTGATATTTCTTTAAGAGCTAAGGTTCCTGAAGCAAAATCTTTCGGTGTTATATTATTTTCTTTTAAAATATTTACAAGTTTTGGTTTACTAGAAATATAGGTAGTGTAATTTTCAATACTAGAATGGATACTAGAATCATAACTTATAAGATTATTTTTTGTTTCTGGAAGTAAATTTTTACATTCTTTTTCAATTTTTTCCAGCTTTAAAAAAAAATCTTCTGTTAAGGGATAATTTGCGATGAGAGATGATATAAGAGAAGAATTATCTGTTTCCTTTTCCTCTGCCCTTGTTAGTTGAATATGTATCACGAAAAGAAAAAGGAGGAACAAACGTAATACGAACTTAAGCATGGTTAAAAATTATCCTTTCTTCTTCGAATTTCAGCAAAGACTTCTTCATCTGTTTCTTCTTCCATTACAAGGTTTCTTCGCAACACACTATCATCCCAGCGGAGAAAGGGATTTGTTGTTTTTTCTTGCCCTAAAGTGACAGGAAGAGTCATGGCATTTTTTGCGCGCAGTAAAAAAACATCTTCTACTCTTTGCTGGAGTTTTTTATTATGTGGGTCAATTGTTAGCGCGAAAAGAGCGTTATTTTTTGTGTACTCGTGTCCACAATAGAGGAGTGTTTCATCGGGAAGTTTACGAAGTTTTTTTAAAGAATTTAGCATTTGTGCAGCTGTTCCTTCAAAAAGACGTCCACAACCAAGTGAAAAAAGTGTGTCTCCAGCAAACAGTAATTTTTTTTCAGAAAAATAGTAAGATAGCGCTCCTAGCGTATGGCCAGGTGTTGATAGAGCTAAAAGTGTGTGAGAACCAAAAAAAAGTTTCTCATCATGGTGAAGTGTTTGATCAAGATGATGAATCTTTTCTTTTTCTGCTTCTGGTCCAATAATTATAGCATTGTAAACTTGTTTTAATTCTGCTAGGGCTTCTACATGGTCGTGATGATGGTGAGTCACAAAAATAGTGTTAAGTGTCCAATTACGGCGCTTTAAAGCGTTATGAATCGCTTTGCTTTCTGGAGCATCTATTGCGGCTGTCATACCACTTTTTTCATCATGAATGAGCACACCAAAATTATCTTCTCGACAGATAAACTGTTCAATCAGCATGTTTTTTCTCCTGAACAGTGTTTCGCAATGAATCTATAAAATAATTTGTGATGGTAAGTTTTTTAAGAATCAGATTTGTCCTCTTCTGTAAAAAGTCCTTTTGAATGTTTTATAATGATAGGCATTTGGGTAAGCATGAAAAGGACTGTTATAGGCATGACGCCAAAAACTTTGAAACTCGTCCAAAAATTATCGCTAAAATTGCGCCAAATAATTTCATTCAAAAGAGCAAGAAAAATGAAAAAAAATGCCCAACGATAGGTCAATTTTTGCCAGCCTAAATCATCAAGTTTTAAGGTAGAATCAAGAGCATAACGCAAAAGGGGTTTTTTAAAAAACATTCCACCAAAAAGTATCAAAGCAAATAAGCTATTAATGATTGTTGGTTTCATTTTTATGAAAGTTTCATTATGAAGCCAGAGAGTTAAAAAACCAAAAACTAAAACAAATATTCCCGAAATAAGAGGCATAATAGGAATTTGTTTTGCAAGGATCCATGATAAGCTTAGAGAAATAATAATTGCTACCATAAAAATAGCTGTTGCAGGGAAAATAGGCTTGCTAAAATTTTGAAAAAATTCAATGTTTTTTATCAACCATTCTCCTTTATAATTAGCAAAAAAGAAGGCGACCAATGGTCCCATTTCTAAAAGAAACTTAAGTGTTGGTGAAAGGGGCGTTTTTTTATTGTTATTCACATTTTTTTCAGAATTATTATGTGAATTAGGGTTAGATAAAGGCTGTTTCATACATGTTTTCCTGCAATAGTTTCGGCAAAGTCAGAAGCAGAAAAGGGTTGAAGGTCTTCAATATTCTCTCCTATACCGATAAAATAAACGGGTAATTTATATTTTGCTGCGATAGCGACAAGAATTCCTCCTCGTGCTGTTCCATCCAGCTTTGTCATGACCAAACCATTAACACCAGCAATATCACGGAAAATGTCCACTTGGTTGAGTGCATTTTGTCCGGTCGTTGCATCAAGTGTTTGAAGGATTGTATGGGGCGCTTGGGGGGTGTGTTTTCTTAAAACACGAATAATTTTTGCTAACTCATCCATCAATTCAGATTTATTTTGTAAACGTCCTGCTGTATCAATAATTAATACATCACTGTTTGCTTTTTTTGCTTTCTCAAAAGCATCAAAGGCTAAACTTGCAGCATCTGCACCTAATTTTGTAGAAATAACAGGAGAATCAGTACGTTCACCCCAAATATGCAGTTGCTCAATAGCTGCGGCTCGGAAAGTGTCACCGGCTGCAAGCATAACTTTTAATCCCCCTGCTGTTAATTTGGCTGCAAGTTTTCCAATAGTTGTCGTTTTTCCAGTGCCATTTACACCTACTAGCAAAATAACATGAGGCTTATGGCTGAGATCAAGTTCTAATGGTATTGCAACAGGTTCCAGAACTTTTTTGATCTCATCAGCTACAATAGTATGAATGTCATCTGGAGAGAGGTCTTTTCCATAACGACTGGAAGCTAAAGTATTCGTGATGCGCGTTGCCGTTTCTACACCGAGGTCAGCTTGAATCAGAATATCTTCGAGCTCTTGCAGTGTAGCTTCATCAAGTTTTCTTTTAACAAAGAGGTCACTAATTGATCCGCTTAGGCGTTGTGAAGAAAGCGATAGACCTTTTTTAAGGCGTCCAAACCACGCTGTCTTTTTTTGTTCAACAAAGGATTCAGACAAAATTTCTTCATCCTTTTTTTCACGGATGGTGTTTGTGACAATAATTTTTCCATAAGGGGGAATTTTAACAGAAAGGGAAGCTTTATCAGAATGAGATTCTAAAGGTGGAGATTTTTCATCACACTTTGTAGGTGTTGACTTTTTATTTTTTGTT
>NZ_JBHIQG010000011.1:22904-24421 GCF_042196425.1 Bartonella sp. AD328YNZD
TTTTTTGTTCTTTCATTTTTGTCCTTCTTTTTTTCTATGATATCACTTTTATCAGGAATAGAAATTTGTTCCATTTCCTGCTCTTTAGATTTGTTAAAAGAAAATATTTTTTTTATAAAAGATTTTGTCATAAGAAATTTCCTGTTCAAGCAGCGTTTAATTTTGGAAGGACAGCAATTAATTTATCGCCATCATGGTCAACGATAAGGGCTTGAACAATTGTTCCTGCTTTTACACCTTTAATTTGTACAAGAGTATAATCTTCCGTTCGTCCGATTTCATCTCTTTCAACGAGAATTGTTTGTTGACTGTTTTTTAAATGAGCAAGATGCTTTTGGTAAGCTTCCTCACCTGCTTTACGTAGTCTTTCAGCACGCATTTTCACTATTCTACGGTTGATTTGTGGCATACGTGCGGCAGGTGTTCCTTCTCTTGGACTAAAGGGAAAGACATGTAGGTGGGTTAAATTACACTCTTTAATCAAAGCAAGACTGTTTTGAAACATCTCTTCTGTTTCGGTAGGAAAACCAGCAATTAAGTCGGCACCATAAACCATTGTAGGACGTTTGGCATGCAATTCTTGGCAAAATTGAATGGCATGTTCACGCAAATGCCGTCGTTTCATCCGTTTTAAAATCATATTATCACCTGCTTGCAAAGATAAATGCAAATGGGGCATGATTCTTTTTTCATAGGCTAAAAGATTTATGAGTTCTTCATCTGCTTCAATAGAGTCAATAGATGAGAGGCGTAATCGCGCTAAGTCAGGAATATGATGCAAAATAGCTGAAGTTAATTTTCCTAGAGTAGCTTTTCCAGGAAGATCGTGGCCATAACTTGTAAGGTCAACACCTGTAAGGACCACTTCTTGAATACCCACATCTGTCAGCTTTTTAATTTGTTCTATGACAGCACCCATGGGAACTGAACGAGATGGTCCACGTCCATAAGGAATAATGCAAAATGTACAGCGGTGATCGCATCCGTTTTGTACCTGTACAAAAGCGCGGGTACGTTCTTGCATTGCACTAACCATATGTGGAGCAATTTTTTTCACTTCCATGATATCATTGATACGCACCTTTTCGGTATGGTTAATACCAAAATCAGGAAGTTGACGATAAGAATGGGCGTGAAGTTTATCTTCGTTTCCTAAAACGAGATCCACTTCTGTCATTGAGGCAAAATTTTGTGCTTCTGTTTGGGCTGCACATCCTGTTACAATGATGCGCGCATGAGGATTTTCACGTCGCGCTTTGCGGATAGCTTGTTTTGCTTGTCGTACGGCTTCGGCAGTGACAGCGCAGGTATTAAAAATAATAGCACCATCTTTAAGCTGGTTTAGCCCTGAAGAAGTGCTCTCTTTGCGAATTATTTCCGATTCGTAGCTATTGAGTCGACAACCAAAAGTTACAATTTCTACTGCCATCAGGAGTGATCCTTTTTGTAGCACCCTGTTAAAGGGCTTAAAAAACCACTAAATTGATATTTTATTGGTCCTGTCATGATAATATGAT
>NZ_JBHIQG010000012.1:0-23715 GCF_042196425.1 Bartonella sp. AD328YNZD
TTTACAACATCCCCACGTTTTTCACGTTCTTCGCCTTATCCATCAGATGTCGCAAAAATGATTGACGCACCAATTTTTCATGTGAATGGTGATGATCCTGAGGCAGTTGTTTTTGTTGCTAAAGTAGCAACAGAATTTCGTCAAATTTTCCATAAATCGGTGGTCATTGATATGTTTTGTTATCGCCGTTATGGGCATAATGAAGGTGATGAACCTTCCTTTACGCAGCCACTTATGTATAAGGCAATTCGTAATCATAAAACAACCCTTCAGCTTTATGGTGACCAATTGATTGCAGAAGGAATAGTTACTTCAGAAGAAATTGAACAACAAAAAAAATTATGGCGCGATAAGCTTGAAGGTGAGTTTGAAGCAAGTGTTTCTTATAAGCCTAATAAGGCTGATTGGCTTGATGGAAGTTGGACGGGAATCAAAGCTTTTAGTAATGCTGATGAGCAAAATTCCAAAACAACGGGTGTTGAGTTAAAAACTTTAAAGGAAATTGGTCAAAAACTTGTCGAAATTCCAGAAGGTTTTCATGTTCACAAAACCATTCAGCGTTTTTTAAACAACCGTACTAAAATGTTTGAAACCGGTGAAGGAATTGACTGGGCAACTGCTGAAGCTTTAGCTTTTGGTTCACTTTGTTTGGAAGGAGCGCCGGTTCGTCTTTCTGGTGAGGACGTTGAACGTGGAACTTTTTCACAACGTCATTCAGTTCTTTATGATCAAGAGAATGAAGCGCGTTATATTCCTTTGAATCATTTACAAAAGGGGCAAGCGCTTTATGAAGTTGTTAATTCTATGCTTTCTGAAGAAGCTGTTCTTGGTTTTGAATATGGGTATTCTCTTGCTGAACCGCGAGGATTAACACTTTGGGAAGCTCAATTTGGTGATTTTTCTAATGGTGCACAGGTCATTTTTGATCAATTTATTTCATCCGCAGAGCGTAAGTGGCTTCGTATGTCTGGTCTTGTGTGTTTATTGCCTCATGGTTTTGAAGGGCAAGGGCCGGAGCATTCTTCTGCACGTTTAGAACGGTTTCTTCAACTTTGTGCGGAAGATAATATGCAGGTTGCTAATTGTACAACTCCTGCAAATTATTTTCATATTTTGCGTCGGCAAATTAAGCGTGATTTCCGTAAGCCTTTGATTTTAATGACACCAAAATCACTTTTACGTCATAAGCGGGCTATTTCTTTTCTCGATGAAATGGGATCAGAAACGAGTTTCCGTCGTGTGTTGCTTGATGATGCAGAATGTCTCAAAGATTCTGTCGTTAAATTGCAAAAGGATAATAAAATTCGTCGTATCGTTCTTTGTACGGGCAAGGTTTATTACGACCTTTATGAAGAACGTGAAAAAAAGGGTATCGATGATGTTTATCTCCTTCGTGTTGAACAACTTTATCCTTTTCCTGCAAAAGTTTTGGTGAATGTGTTATCGCGCTTTTTGCAGGCAGAAGTTTTTTGGTGCCAAGAGGAGCCAAAAAACATGGGGGCGTGGTCATTTATTGAGCCTTATTTGGAATGGGTTTTGACACATATTAATGCGCAATATTCACGTGCTCGTTATGCTGGACGTCCTGCGAGTGCATCACCGGCCTCTGGGTTGATGGTGAAACACCTTGAGCAACTGGCTGCGTTTCTTAAAGACGCGTTAGGTTCTTAACTTATTATTACTCTGATGTATGGAAAGAATATTATGACTACTGAAATCCGTGTTCCTACTTTAGGCGAATCGGTTACTGAAGCAACGGTTGGCAAATGGTTTAAAAAACTTGGCGAAGCTGTCGCTATGGATGAGCCTTTGGTTGAATTAGAAACTGATAAGGTAACAGTTGAAGTTCCTTCTCCTGTTGCGGGGAAGTTATCTGAAATCATCGCAAAAGAAGGCGATACGGTTGAAGTGAATGCTCTTTTAGGAGCGGTGGAAGCTGGCGAAGCTGGTGTCTCCCAATCATTTTCGTCTTCTACTGCACCTGTTCCAGTTGCTTCATCTGAATCAGAGAAGCCTGCTTCGAGCAGTAGTACTATGCCTCCTTCACCTTCGGCAGCAAAATTGATGGCTGAAAATAATGTTGCAAAAAGCGATATTTCAGGTTCTGGAAAACGTGGACAAATTCTTAAAGAAGATGTTCTTGGTGGATTAGAACAAAGAGCAAACGCCTCTACACTTTCTTCTTCTGCGACGAGTTCTTCGGTAATTCCCGTCCAAGAAATACGTGAAGAGCGGGTTCGTATGACGAAATTGCGTCAAACAATTGCGCGCCGTCTTAAAGATGCGCAAAATGTAGCAGCAATGTTAACCACATTTAATGAGGTTGATATGTCAGCGGTGATGGATTTGCGCAAGCGTTATAAGGACCTTTTTGAAAAGAAACATGGTGTTAAACTTGGTTTTATGGGTTTTTTTACTAAGGCTGTTTGTCATGCATTGAAAGAACTTCCTGCTGTTAATGCAGAAATTGATGGAACAGATATTGTTTACAAAAATTATGTCAATGTTGGAATTGCTGTTGGAACGGATAAAGGGCTTGTCGTTCCAGTGGTGCGTGATGCAGATCAAATGTCATTGGCAGAGATTGAAAAAGAAATTGGCCGTTTGGGACGTCTTGCGCGTGATGGAAAATTAGCTGTTTCTGATATGCAAGGCGGAACTTTTACCATTACCAATGGTGGTGTGTATGGGTCGTTAATGTCGACACCGATTTTGAATGCACCACAATCTGGTATTTTGGGAATGCATGCGATTAAAGAGCGAGCAATGGTTGTTGAGGGTCAAGTTGTGATCCGCCCCATGATGTATTTAGCGCTTTCTTATGATCACCGTATTGTGGATGGGCAAGAAGCTGTGACTTTCCTTGTGCGTGTTAAGGAAAGCTTAGAAGATCCGGAACGCCTTGTTCTTGATTTGTAAAATACAGTTTTCAGGATGAAAGGAGAAACGGATGTCTTATGATGTGGCTGTGATCGGAGCGGGTCCAGGTGGTTATGTAGCAGCAATAAAGGCGGCGCAATTGGGACTTAAAGTAGCGATTATTGAAAAGCGTACAACATTAGGGGGAACATGCCTCAATGTTGGTTGTATTCCTTCTAAAGCATTGTTGCATGCTTCAGAAGTGTTTGCTGAAACCCAGCATGGTTTTGAAACGCTTGGTATTTCTATTGGGAAACCTAAGCTTAATCTTGAACAAATGATGGTTCATAAGAAAGCTGTAGTGACAGCCAATACAAGTGGTGTTTCTTTTTTGATGAAAAAAAATAAAGTTGATACTTTTTTGGGAACAGCTAAAATTTTAAGTGCGAGTCATGTGGAAGTTGTTGCCAAGGATGGTAATAAACAAACGATTGAAACAAAAAATATTATTATTGCGACAGGTTCTGAGAGTTCGGGCATTCCAGGGGTGAATGTTAAAATTGATGAAAAGACTATCGTCTCTTCTACGGGAGCGCTTTCACTTGAAAAGGTACCTGCGCGTATGATTGTCGTGGGTGCTGGTGTTATTGGTTCAGAACTTGGATCAGTTTGGAGCCGTTTAGGTGCTAAAGTGACCATTATTGAATATCATAATAAAATTTTGGGTTCAATGGATGGTGAAGTTTCTCGTCAATTTCAGAAGTTAATGGAAAAACAAGGAATTGAATATAAAACTGGTGCAAAGGTAACAGCCATTACACAATCTGGCTCAACGGCTCAGGTGAGCTTTGAAACCGTCAAAGGGGGGGAGGCTGAAACTTTAGAGGCTGATGTTGTGCTTATTGCTACTGGACGTTCTCCTTATACAGAGGGGCTTGGCTTGAGAGAAGCCGGTATTCAGTTGGATGAACGTGGTTTTGTTGAAATTGATGCCCATTGGCAGACGAATATTCCAGGAGTTTATGCGATTGGTGATGTCGTAAAAGGGCCAATGTTAGCCCATAAAGCAGAGGAAGAAGGCGTTGCTGTGGCAGAAATTTTGGCAGGTCAAAAAGGACATGTTAATTTTGATGTTATTCCTAGTGTAGTTTATACTCAGCCGGAAATTGCGAGTGTAGGAAAAACAGAAGAAGAATTAAAAACTGCTGGTATTGAGTATAATGTTGGCAAATTTCCTTTTATGGCTAATGGTCGTGCACGTGCGATGCAAAAGAGTGATGGGTTTGTTAAAATCCTTTCTGATAAAAAAACAGATCGGGTGCTAGGGGGGCATATTCTTGGATTTGGTGCTGGTGAAATGATCCATGAAATTGCAGTTTTAATGGAATTTAGTGGTTCATCAGAAGATCTAGGGCGCTGTTGTCATGCACATCCTACCTTATCGGAAGCAGTGCGTGAAGCAGCTTTAGCAACATTTGCGAAACCGCTTCATATTTAAAAATCTTTTAAAAGGTACATTTTAAAAAGAGCAAGGGGGGGCAGCAAATGCTTGTGAAGCATACAATAGCACTTTAGAAGGAATAAAACCAATAATGAGGGATTCCATTTAATGTTATATGCTCAATAGTTGTTGTTTTAGAGCTCGATTGTGCTGTTTTGATTGATTATCGTGGTGTACTGTAAAATCTTATCGTTTAGAGCGGTGATATTTGGTCTACGTAAAAGTTTACGTATGAGGTATTTTTTATAGTGTTATAAAATATCTAAGGTATGGAGCGTAGAGGCCTATTTGCCCGCTTTGTTTTAAGGAAATATCTCTTCAAAGCTCCGAGAGGCTATTTCGCGATGGTGTTTGTGAATAGTATAACTATAAAATTCCTTGTGAACTATATAAAACTCATTATGCACCGTCATCTTCACGTTTAGTAAAAATGTACGCTGACACTATCCTAAGTTTTTCCATTCCTCAACATTGCTAAAGCTCTTTATTATTCGAGAGTTTTCATAAGAGGAGATTTTCTTTTATCGTTTTTTGTTTACACGTTTTCTTTGTTTGTGATGTGCGGACAAGAGATTTTAATTGATTCAATTAAGAGAGAGTTTATGATGAGAAAATCTTACAGTATTCGGCGTTATGATTCAAATTAAGAACGAAAATTGTATCATTATAAATCAAAATGTTATATATTATGATGAATCATATGAAGTGAGAAATTAAGAGGAATTGAATTGTTTAATGATTGGCGCCGGTTAAAAATTTTCATCCTTTAAGATGAAGATGGATGTCAAATATTTTACAAAATACCGCTCTTTTTTTAAGAGCGGTATTTTTATATCTTTTTGTTGATAACACTATCTTTTTGATGACAATGGCAGATCATAGAGTGTGATTAAATCAGTTCTTTTTGCCATTCTATTTTTCTTTATCATGGTTTGCTATGTCTTAAAAAGATGATCTGTATCTTCTTTAATGTTTTTAAGAAATTCCAATGCTACCAAAATATAACGAATAGCTAAAATTTTTTTGAAAAAACATAATTTCATAAGAATATTAAATTTGTTTTCATTTGGCAGTTTTGTGATAACTTGAAAAATTAAGTTTATGCACTCTATAGGGATAAATTTAAAATTGTAATTTTTTATCCTCTTGTTGTTCTCTTATAAAAGTGGGAAGCCCCATATGATCAAGATATTTAAGGAAAGGGTGGGGTGGTAACTCTTCCACATTGACCATAGTTTTAACATCCCATTCACCTGTGGCAATAAGAAGAGCTGTTGCGGCTGCTGGTACGCCAGCCGTATAGGAAATGCCTTGTGCCCCAGTTTCATGAAAAGCTTGTTTATGATCGGCTATGTTATAGATAAAAATTTCTTTTGGTTTTCCATCTTTTTCACCTTTAATAAGATCTCCAATACAGGTTTTTCCTGTGTAATCTGGGGCGAGAGAGGAAGGATCAGGTAAGACAGCTTTTACAACTTTTAAAGGAACGACTTCTTGTCCTTCTGCTGTTTTAATGGGCTGTTCGGATAAGAGACCAAGATTTTTCAAAACGGTAAAAACAGTGATATAACGATCACTAAATCCCATCCAGAAGCGGACATTTTGAACATCAAGATTTTTGGAAAGTGAATGAATTTCATCATGTCCTGTCATATAGGCTTTTTGTTTTCCGACAACTGGAAGATCCCATTCATGACTGACTTCAAACATTTTATTGGAAGTCCATTTTTTATTTTGCCATGACCATACTTGTCCTGTAAATTCACGGAAGTTAATTTCTGGATCAAAATTTGTAGCAAACCAACGCCCATGATTCCCAGCATTAATATCGATAATATCGATGTCTGTGATTTTATCAAAATAACATTTATGGGCTAATACTGCGTAAGCATTAACGACACCGGGATCAAATCCCGCACCCAAAATAGCGGTGATACCAGCTTTTTCACATTCTTGACGCCGTGGCCATTCATAATTGCCATACCAAGGAGGAGTCTCACAAATTTTAAGAGGATCTTCGTGGATGGCAGTATCGATATAAGCGCATTTGGTTTCGATACAAGCTGAAAGAATAGACATATTGAGAAAGGCAGAACCAACATTAATGACAATTTCGCATTTGGTCTTTTGGATGAGCTTTACAGTTTCTTCTACATTCATTGCATTGAGTGTATGGCTTTTGAAGACACCTTGTTCTTTCATTGCGTTTTTTTCTTTAATAGAAACAATGATGGCTTCACATTTTTTGAGCGTTCGTGAAGCAATGTGAATTTCACCAAGAATATCGTTGTTTTGAGCACATTTGTGCGCCACAACTTGTGCAACACCTCCAGCACCAATAATGAGAACATTTTTCTTCATTGTAGGTTCATCTCCTTTTTAATACTGTTGTATGACGTTTTTTATGGTTATCTCTATGAAAGACTTTCCTGATAGTCGTTATAGCTAAACTGGCGTTGCAGTGTTAATGTGCCATCGCATTCTTTGAGAACAATAGCAGGCATTGTAACACCATTAAACCAGTTTTTCTTGACCATTGTATACCCTGCTGCATCTTGAAAAGACAGCCTATCCCCTATTTTAAGAGGTTTTGGAAACTGAAAAGTTCCAAAAACATCACCGGCAAGGCAGGATTTTCCGCAGATCATAATTTCATGTTCTCCTTGATTGGGTTCTAATTTGGCATTTTCACGATAAATGAGAAGGTCAAGCATATGTGCTTCAATTGAGCTGTCGACGATGGCAAGATTCTTTTGATTATATAATGTGTCAAGAACGCTGACTTCTAGGGTGGTGCTTTTGGTAATCGCGGCTTCTCCTGGTTCTAGAAAAAGCGTAACATCATGAGTTTTGGAAAAGTGTTTTAAGCGTTCTGCGAAAGCTTCTAGAGGATAATTTTCAGCGGTAAAATGGATTCCGCCGCCAAGGCTTATCCAGTCAACGGCAGAAAAAAGCTCTGAAAACTTTTCTTCCATATACCCAAGTATTTGATTAAAAAGATTAAAATCAGCATTTTCACAATTATTATGGATCATCAAGCCGTTGATGAGAGGCAGGACTTCTTTAATAGCACTTTGATTTGTTTCTCCTAAGCGACTAAAAGGGCGGGATGGATTGGCAAGATCAAAATTCGATGCACTAATTCCTGGATTTAATCTTAGACCTCGTTGAATGGTTTTTGTTGCATTAGAAAAGCGTTGAAGTTGTTGGATTGAGTTAAAGATAATTTTATCTGCATAACCACAGGCTTCATCAATTTCATGATCGGCCCAAGCAACTGAATAGGCATGCGTTTCTTTGCCAAACTTTTCTTTTCCTAAATGAAGTTCATAAAGGGATGATGATGTAGTTCCATCCATAAACTCAGACATTAAATCAAAAACACTCCATGTGGCAAAACATTTCAAAGCAAGCAAAACTTTTGCTCCGGATATTTCCCGTAAGCGAGAAATCGTTTGCATATTTTTGATGAGTTTCGATTTGTCTATAAGATAATAGGGGGTTTTTATCATCATTTATTCATTCTTTTTTGAAGGATCTTATTGCCAAGATCAACGTTTAGTACAAAGAGTAACAGAATGTCTCAAGAAAAAAGAGTCTTAAGAAAAGAATCTGTTTCTGTCTAGCAAGAGAAAGGCTTTCTGTAATTACTGTTGTTTATTATGTTGAGTTTTTTGTTATGAGTATGAAAAAAAAATTATATTATGCTTTAGCTTTTGTATTTGTTAGCAGTTTTTTCATTATAACAACCACTCTTACTCATTTGGTGCAAAATAGGAGTGATGCTAAAGCCAAACTGATTTCTAATGCCTCTGTCCAAGAGGATTCGGTATCTTTGATTTTTACTGGGCGTAGAGAACTTAATGGTTTTAAGGGGTATCATGATTATAGACGTGGTTATGTTAAGTATAAAGATAATTGGTGGTATCCTGAAGCGGCATTTGTTACATCTCCGCACTTAAGCACAAAAGGCGCATCATTAAAAGTTGTATCAGATACTAAAAGAGAGTTTTTAGCTTCTTCTTCAGAAAAATTAGAAAAAAAAGAGCCATGGATGCTTAAACAACATATTGAATCTTGCCGTGTGCGTTATCGCTCTTATAATAAAAATGATAATAGTTTCCAGCCTTTTCATGGACCTCGTAAACAGTGTTTATCGCACTTTTTTAAAGGATAGAAATTATTAAATAAAATTTTAATTGCTTCTTGTCGTGGGCGTTATTGTTCTTACAATAAGGAGAAAACTTGTATGGTGCGCAGTATTTTTACGCAAGCATTGTTGTTGAAAAATTTAAATGCTTTTAAGTTTTATTAAATCTTATTATCATTAAGTGTGGAATGGGGGGAAATATAAATTTTGTTTTGTCAATGACAAAATATTTAAGGGCAGTATGGAGCTGAAAGAATGATAACACGGGAAGCAATGTTGATATTGCTCGTTTTGCTTCCCTTTGGTGGAAGCGCTGTTATTGGCTTTTTTCATTCGACAGCGAAAAATAACGAAGCATGGTTTGCTGGAGGCATTGCTCTTTTTAGTCTTTTTTTTACAATCATGCTTTATCCTGCGGTTTGTGGAAATCATATTATACGTTTGGATATTTCTTGGCTTCCAGAATGGGGAGGGAATTTAGTCCTTCGGATAGATGGTCTATCGTGGCTTTTTTGCTTGCTCATTACAGGAATTGGGCTGCTTGTCGTTGTTTATGCGCGTTATTATATGGATCCGGCGGATTCTGTACCACGATTTTTTTCCTTTTTTCTGGCCTTTATGGGTTCGATGACAGGGATTGTTTTATCAGGTAATCTCGTTTTTTTGGTTGTTTTTTGGGAACTTACCAGTATTTTTTCTTTTTTGTTGATTGGTTATTGGTATCATAATGCTAGTGCGCGTGAAGGGGCGCGTATGGCTTTAATGATTACAGGTTTTGGTGGTTTTGCCCTTTTTATTGGGGTTTTATTGATTGGGTACATTGTTGGCAGTTTTGATTTGGATAAGGTTCTGCAGTCTGGAGATGTGATCCGGTCAAGTGCTCTTTATAGTCCTGTCCTTATTTGTATTCTATTGGGAGGATTAACAAAAAGCGCGCAGTTTCCCTTTCATTTTTGGCTACCCAACGCGATGGCTGCTCCAACACCTGTATCGGCTTATTTGCATTCAGCCACGATGGTGAAAGCAGGGTTGTTTTTGCTGGTTCGTTTATGGCCTGTGCTTTCTGGGACAGAGCTTTGGTTTTTGCTGGTTGGCTTTTCAGGACTTTCGACACTTCTTCTAGGTGCCTATTGTTCTATGTTTCAGCAAGATTTGAAAGGACTGCTTGCTTATTCGACTATTAGTCATCTTGGATTGATTACCACGCTTTTAAGCCTTGGGAGTCCCCTTGCATGTGTTGCAGCGATTTTTCATATGGCTAATCATGCTACTTTTAAAGCTTCTTTATTTATGGCTGCTGGCATTATTGATCATGAAACCGGAACACGTGATATGCGTAAGTTGACAGGCCTTTATCGCTTTATGCCGGTTACAGCAACTCTTGCTTTAGTGGCAAGTGCTGCGATGGCTGGTGTTCCTTTATTAAATGGTTTTTTATCGAAAGAGATGTTTTTTGCTGAGGCCGTTGAAACGCATATGGAATCATGGCTTGATTGGATTGCTCCTTATGTAGCAACGCTGGCTAGCTTGTTTAGTGTGACTTATTCTATACGCTTTATTCATGGTGTTTTTTGGGGACCAAAACCGGATAAATTACCCAAAACTCCGCATGAACCTCCGCATTTTATGCGTTTACCAATGGAACTTTTGGTGTTTATTTGTTTGGCAGTTGGTATTTTTCCTAATTTAACAATCGGGCCTATTTTAGATAATGCTGTTGTGTCTGTTTTAGGACCAATGAAGATCTCTTATAGCTTAGCTGTTTGGCATGGGATTAATACGCCATTAATGATGAGCTTAGTGGCTTTATTAGGGGGCGGATTGCTTTATGTTGTCGGGCATCGTTATTTTTTATCCTGTGATGATGGGGCTCCTTTTTTTCGTCATTTGAATGGACCGCGTATTTTTGAACGTATTCTTGTGATTATTTCTTGGAAATGGGCACGTGCGGTGGAATCTGTTTTGTCAACACGCCGTTTGCAAATACAGTTGCATTGGATCTTTGGTGTGTGTTTTATTTTTGTTGGTCTTTTGCTTTGGTGTGATGGTTTAATCGCAGCAGGAGGATTACCACTTTTTCCACTTGATATTCCTTTTCTCGCTCTTTGGTTAGTCGGTGGATTGTGCGCTCTTTTAGTGGCTTGGCAAGCAAAGTTTCACCGTCTTGCTTCACTCATGCTGTTGGGGGGAGCAGGACTAATGACTTGTGCAACCTTTTTATGGCTTTCTGCGCCCGATTTGGCAATAACGCAATTGGTTGTTGAAATCGTGACAGCTGTTTTATTATTGCTTGGTTTGCGTTGGTTGCCTAAGCGTGTGCATAATCCTGCTCCAACGTCTGTTCATTTTTGGGTGCGTGTACGTCGTGCTCGTGATTTCATCATAGCAATTATGGGAGGTGCTGGTGTTGCATGGCTCTCTTTTGCGGTGATGACACGTCCTCAAGGAACAACAGTTTCTCATTTTTTTCTGAAGAATGCTTATTCTGGTGCTGGTGGTCGTAATGTTGTGAATGTGTTATTGGTTGATTTCCGTGGTTTTGATACTATGGGAGAAATTGTGGTTTTGGGGGCTGTTTCACTGACTGTCTTTGCCCTTTTGCGTCGATTCCGCCCTGCTCCTGAAAGTATTGATGCACCGTTTCAACAACGTGTTCAGGAAGCTTTTGATAAGGCACAGCCGGATCGGAATGTGGGGGATACAGTGTTGAATTATCTCGTTATTCCTTCTGTTATTATGGGGTGGCTTTTTCCGGTTATTATCGCTTTTGCTGTTTATTTATTCGTGCGAGGACATGATCTTCCAGGAGGGGGATTTGTTGGTGGAGTCACTTTAGCGATAGGCTTTATTTTGCAATACCTTGCACAAGATATTCGTTGGGTAGAAAACCATTTGAGAGTCTTGCCTTTACGCTGGATGGGTTTCGGTTTATTGCTATCGGCTCTAACGGGAATAGGGGCTTTGTTTTTTGGGTATCCTTTTTTAACATCATTTTTTCAATATATTCATGTGCCGTTAATTGGAAAGATTCCTATAGCATCTGCTTTTTTGTTTGATTTTGGTGTGTTTTCTCTTGTGTTAGGAGCAACGGTTCTCATTTTAATTGCACTTGCACATCAGTCAATTCGTAGTTACCGAATCGGTAAAAAACCCGCTTTGAAAGAGAAGGAAAATTGATGGAAATTATTCTTTCTTTGGCTATCGGTGTTCTTGTTGGATCTGGGATTTGGCTCATTTTACGTCCTAGAACTTTTCAAATCATTCTTGGTTTGTCTTTGATATCTCATGGTGTTAATCTTTTCATATTTGCAATGAGTAGACCGCGCAGTAATGCGGCGCCAATTGTTGATCCTACTACAGTGATTAATACAGCTAATTATGTTGATCCTCTTCCTCAGGCTTTGGTTTTAACTGCGATTGTGATCAGTTTTGCAACGACAGCGTTATTTTTGGTTATCTTGTTGGTTTCACGCGGTTTAACAGGTTCAGATCACGTTGATGGACGTGAGGTACAGTGATGGGAGCTTGTGTGCATTATCTTCTTATTTTGCCTATTCTTTTGCCGTTAATTACAGGAGCTCTTCTTCTTTTCTATGATGAACGCCGTTCAAAACTGAAATCACTTATAAGTATTTTTTCCGCTGTATTGTTAATTGTTGTTGCTGTTTTATTGGTGGGGCGTGCTCTTGAAGTTGCACCAGCCTTGGATGTTTATCGGCTTGGTAATTGGCCTTCCCCTTTCGGTATTGTTTTGGTGCTTGATCGCTTAAGTGCTATGATGCTTTTACTTTCTAGTCTGTTGACTACTGCAGCATTGGTTTTTGCACGAGCACATTGGTATAAAGCGGGTCCTCATTTTCAGTCATTGATGCAATTTTTCATGGTTGGAATAAACGGCGCTTTTTTGACAGGTGATGTATTTAATTTATTTGTATTTTTCGAAGTAATGTTAACAGCCTCTTATGGGCTTGTGTTGCATGGATCTGGTCCGTTACGTGTGCGTGCTGGGTTGCATTATGTCGTGGTTAATCTGGTTGCTTCGTTGTTTTTTCTGGTTGGCGCGGCGCTCATTTATGGAATCGTGGGTACGCTCAATATGGCTGATTTGGCTGTAAAAATAAAATATATAGCCTCTAGCGATATGACTTTATTCGAAATAGGAGCTGCGCTTTTGGGAGTTGCTTTCTTGCTTAAAGCAGGAGTGTGGCCATTGAATTTTTGGTTGATGCCAACGTATAGTGCAGCAGTAGCACCCGTTGGAGCTTCTTTTGCACTTTTAAGCAAAGTTGGTATTTATATTATTTTACGTTTAACATTGTTATGGTTTGGTCCTGAAAGTGGACATTTTAGTCATTTTGGTCAAACGGTTTTATTTTACGGTGGTCTTGCCACTATGGCTTTTGGTTTTATTGGGGTGTTGGCAAGCCAAGTCTTAGTACGTTTGGCAGCTTATAGTGTTTTGGTTTCTTCTGGGACTTTGTTGACAGCGATTGGGATTGGCAACACAGCATTGATTGCAGGTGCACTTTTTTATATTGTTTCCTCAACATTGGCACTTGGTGCTTTTTTTCTTGTTGTGGAGTTGGTTGAACGTTGTCAAGATGTGGCAGCCAATGTTTTGACGGTTACAATGGAAGTTTATGGTGACGATGAAGAGGATGAAGAAGATGAAGTGGGGACCTATTTGCCGGTAACTTTGGCAATTCTTGGGGCTTGTTTTGGGCTTTGTGCACTTTTGATTATTGGTCTACCACCTTTTTCTGGTTTTGTTGCTAAATTTATGATGTTCGTGGCACTCTTAAACTATAGTAAAGAAAATATTTCTACCTCTCTGCCCGTTTATCATGATTGGCTTTTTATGATTTTTGTTACCATATCTAGTTTTGCTGCTTTAATTGCGATGACACGAACGGGGATTCGAACTTTTTGGATTTCTCTTGAGGGCAGAATTCCAAGGGTTCAGGTGATTGAATTTGCTTCTGTTGCCGTTCTCCTTGCTTTGTGTTTTCTTATTACAATTGTTGCTGGTCCTGTTAGTCGTTATATGTTGGAAACGGCCAGAACTTTGTATGAACCTAAAAACTATATTGGAAGTGTTTTGGATGATTTTTCTCTAGAAAATAGGGGGATGAATCAATGAAGTATTGTTACTTTTTCCCTTTTTCTAGCGTAGCAATTGTTTTTATGTGGCTGATCTTAAATGGCTTTAGTTTCGGCCAATTGCTTTTAGGCGTTATCATCGCGTTGTTTGGGGGCTGGATGATGCGGCTTCTTGAGTCGGAAAAGACAACCATTAAAAGTTGGCGGGCAGTTTTTCAGTTGTCTTTTCGTGTGTTTATCGATTCTATCGTTTCAAATATTGCAGTGGCTTGCTTCGTTTTAACCAAAAGATCTCGAAAACATCAGTCTGGTTTTATTGTGGTGTCCATTTCGCTCGAAAGTCGTACAGCTTTAGCTGTTTTGGCATGTATTCTTTCAGCAACTCCAGGTACTGTTTGGATTGCCTATAATAGAAAAAATAGTGAACTTTTACTTCATGTTTTAAATTTTAAAAATGGATATGATTATCAAAAATTGATCAAAAAACGCTATGAGCAATTACTTTTGGAGATTTTTTAATGAGTATGGTGATCCTTTATTGGGGGCTTTATCTTTCGCAGTTTTTTTTAAGTTTGGCAATGATTCTTGCACTATTTCGGTTGATTCGTGGGCCACGGGCGCAAGATCGGATTGTGGGGTTGGATGCTCTTTATATAATCACTATTCTTTTATTTCTTACATTCGATATCCGTTCAGGAACAACTATTTATTTTGTTGCAGCACTTATTATTGGCTTGTTGGGTCCTGTATCAAGTATTGCGTTGGCAAAATTTCTCATGCGAGGAGAAATTATTGAATGAAGGATGTATCGCTTGTTGTTTCTATTGCTGTTACATTTTTTTTGATATTAGGATCTGGTCTCACATTGATTGGAACAATAGGATTGGTGCGCCTTCCCACGTTTTATAAGCGTTTACATATGCTTTCTTTGAGTACAAGTTGGGGTGCTGGCAGTATTCTTATTGCGTCGTTTCTTTATTCAATTTTTATAGATCATCATTTTGTTTTTCATGAATTTTTGTTGATGATTTTTTTATTTATAACAATGCCTGTCGCTTCTATGCTCGTATCACAAGCGTCGGCTTATCGCCACTATTCAAAAAATAAATTAAAAAAACCGCTGGCTCTTTTATCACGTCAGATGGAAGAACAAACATCTGCTTCAGAAGAAATATCATGTGATACGAGCCAGAGCGATTTTTAAGATGAATAAGCTTTTTTATTCTGTTTTTTGTTCTTCTACACACTGAATAGGGTTTTTATTTTCTGGATCATTAATGAGATCAGAGAGTATGGCTTCGTTTCCTTTTGTCCACCATATATATGGTCCTCCCATATATTTTGCTCCAGAAGCACTTATGCTACGGGAAGCGATGATACGCTTTCCGTTCCATTTGAAATCAACAAGTGAAATGTTACCAGCATTGAGATAGGTTGCTTCAACACGCTCTTTACTTGTGCCTGTATCGCATTGATAGGTAGCAACTTCTGTTGTTGGTTCTGGATTATCCGGTACCTCAATAACTAAAGAGCTAGCAAAGGCATTGAGTGAACCGAATAGTGGCATACTTAAAGCAGCAAAAAATCCTACAATAAAAGTAATTTTTTTCATGATATTTCCTCAGTTATTTAAAATAATAACAGTGATTCATCCTTACAGAGGATGGGATTTTTTTCTTCTGGATCTTGAATAAGATCATAAAGTGTTACTTCTTTATTTTTTTCCCACCAAATATATTGCTCCCCCACATACTTTGCTCCAGAAGCAGCAATAACATTAGCAGCAATAATGTGATCGCCTTTCCATTTGAAATCAACTAATGAAATATTGTCAGCGTTGTAATAGGTTGCTTCAACGCGTTCTTTATTTCCTCCTATATTACATTGATAGGTCATAGTTTGTTTTTCTGGATTATCTGATACCTCAATGATTAAAGAAACAGCCAAGGCACAGCTGACATTGAAAAATAATAAAGAGGAAAAAAATCCTAAAATATGTAGAGTTTTTTTCATAATGCTTCCCTATATGAAAAGTAATTTATCCTATACGATGGTGTCTACGGCAGGATTCGAACCTGCGACCCCAGGATTCATACCACTTCGATTTTCACCGCCAGCCTTATCGGCTGTTTGTGGTCTGGACTGTCTCTTCACCTTGAAGCTTACGCCTTTTAGGTGCTGCCCGTTCAGTCTCTACACCTTCCTCTTATAATGAAGAGAGGCTTGGCTCGGGATTGGCATATAGTCGCCCATGAAGCTTTCCCCGAATTTGAGCAGATCCACTTTGAAGATTTCTCCTCAAAGTGCCCAATTTCTTTAGGAATCCTGTGCTCTATCCTACTGAGCTACGCAGACATCATCATCTTTATTCCTTTAATAGAAGTATAAAAACGAATCAATTATATTCAATATGAATTAACGAATTTCTGTTAATTTTTGTTCCAAAAAGGACAAAACTGCATCTGGTGGAACATTTTTTGCAATAAATGATTGGCCAAGTCCGCGTGTCAAAATGAAAGTCAAATTATTTTGTGAAACTTTTTTGTCTTGGGCGATGAGATTCATTAGAGTTTCAGCATTTGGTAGACATCCTGGAATATCTTTTAATTGTGTAGGCAATCCTATGGCTTTAAGGTGTGCTTCGATGCGGTGTATGAGCGTGGAGTCTATTAGATTCAGTTGAGCAGAGAATTGATGCGCGAGAACCATTCCAATTGCTACAGCTTCACCGTGAATTAAACGCTTTGAGTCATAAGCGGTTGCTGTTTCAAGCATGTGTCCAAATGTATGGCCGAGGTTTAAGAGTGCGCGCTCTCCTTTCTCATATTCATCACGTGCTACAATGGCAGCTTTAAATTGGCATGAGCGAACAATTGCCTCTGTTCGTATAGAGCCATTAGAAAAAATTTCTTCTCCATTTTTTTCAAGCCATTCAAAGAAATCAGGTTGGTTAATGAGTCCATACTTGACTATTTCTGCGTAACCAGCACGAAATTCACGTAGTGGTAGGGTATCAAGGATACATGTGTCAGCAATAACGCATTGCGGTTGATAAAAAGCACCAATAAGATTTTTTCCATATCGGCTGTTGATACCCGTTTTTCCACCAACAGAGGAATCAATTTGCGCAAGAAGAGTTGTGGGCATTTGGATGAAGTTCATACCACGGCGGATCATACTTGCCGCAAATCCTGCTAGATCGCCAATGACACCACCACCAAAAGCAATAACACAGTTCCCTCTTTCTAAACGCGCAGCAAGAATTTGATCGATGACAACTTGCAGGGTTGAAAATGATTTTGATTGTTCTCCCGCTTCTACAATAATAGGGACAGTATGGATTTTATTTTTTTTAAATTCTGTTTGTAATGTATCCAAATGGAAGGATGCAACATTTGTATCTGTAACAACTGCTAAACGCGTTTGATGAAAATCTTTTTGCTGAAGAGCATGTTTAATCTGTAAAGAAGCTTGTGTAATGAGACCCGGACCAATGATGATATCATAACAGTGCTTGTCTAATTTAATGGTGACGGTTTTGGCTTGCATGCTTGTTCTTTCTATCGTTATTTTTTTGTATGGAGGTAGTGCTGTATAGATCGTATGACATTTTTTGCTACTCTGTAGGGGCTTTCTTTATGACTGTTAATTGTTAAATTTGCTTTTTCATAGAGAGGATAGCGCTGTTCCATGAGTTGTTGCATCGTTTCTTTAGGGTTTGCTGTTTGAAGAAGTGGTCGTGTTGGACGCTTGGAAACACGTTGCATAAGGATATCAAGATCTACTTTCAGCCAGATGGATATTCCATTTTGATGGATGGCTTTTCGTGTATCTTGATTCATGTAGGCGCCACCACCTGTCGCTAAAACAAGAGGGCTTTTTTTTATGAGATTGAGAATAACACGCTGTTCAAGAGTACGAAATTCCGCTTCACCGTAGATTTTAAAAATTTCTGTGATAGGCATTTGTGCTGCTTTTTCGACTTCTTGATCAGAATCATAAAAGGGTAAACCAAGCATGTTAGCAACACGTTTTCCGATGACTGATTTTCCTGCCCCCATAAGACCAACAAACACAAGAGCTTGGTTATCGAGAGATGATAAGAGTTGTTTCTTTACTTGTGACATGGAGGGATGTTGGGGTCGATTATTTTTCATAGCTTATTTCGGCATTTATCTGCTTGAAAGTCAATTCCTGTTAATCTTTATAAGATAGAATAAGAGATAGAATATTTTGGAAAAAGTTTATTATTTTATGCCAACATTGACCAGATTTTTGATGATTCTTTTTATTTTGCTTATTATTCTTTTTAGTATAATGATCACTCTTGTGGTTTTTGTTGAGCCTGTAACTGTGGATATGTCTGTTGATGTCCCTTTGGATTCATTGAGTCTTTCCTTGAGAATGAATCAATGAAAAATAACATTGTGATAGAACGTTTTCTTGAAATGATGAGTGCTGAACGAGGTGCTTCTGTTCATACGCTTGCGGCTTATCAACATGATTTACAGTGGGCGCAAGATGAATTGTCTTCCCATTCTGTTTCGCTTTTTGCAGCACAAAAAGAAGATTTGATTGGTCTTTTGTCGCTTATGCATACGTTTGGTTTTGCTGCATCTTCACAAGCGCGTCGTTTATCGACGTTGCGTCAATTTTATCAGTTTCTTTATGCAGAAGGATTAAGAGCAGATGATCCTTCCCATGATATTGATGCACCTCGCCAAGGACGCCCTTTGCCCAAAATTATCAGTGAAGATGTGGTGACAAAATTTCTTGATTTGGCGCAGTTGGAGGTTAATCAAGCAGTTTATGGGTCCAAGGATTATTTGCGGGCATTGCGTCTTCAGTTGTTGAGTGAAATGCTTTATGCAACAGGATTACGCATTAGTGAGTTGGTGAGTTTGCCAGTGCAGGCTGTTCGGGGGAAAGAATACAGTATTTTGGTTTGCGGTAAGGGAAAAAAAGAACGAATGGTGTTGTTATCAAAAAAAGCATATCAAGTTCTGTTGCAGTGGTTGAATTTGCGTGATCAAGGAAAAGATGCAACAAGCCTTTATCTTTTTCCGGCCCATTCAGAAACAGGGTATATTGCTCGTCAAGTTGTTGCACGGGAATTGAAAAATCTTGCTAAAAGAGCTGGAATAAAAAGTAATCACTTTTCTCCCCATGTGTTACGCCACGCTTTTGCTAGCCATCTTTTACAAAATGGTGCTGATTTGCGTGCCGTTCAACATTTGTTAGGTCACTCTGATATTGCTACTACTCAGATTTATACCCATGTGTTGGAAGAGGGACTTTATCGTTTAGTCAATGAGCATCATCCACTTGCCGATGAGCAAAAGGCTCGTTAAAGAAAAGGTGTTGTTTTTGAAAAAGACTTTATAAAGCGAATTATAAGTGTATAAGTGACACTGAGTGAGTTGGTACAATGTATAATTATCTTGATTTTGAAAAACCAGTTGCTGATCTCGATGGGAAAATTCTTGAATTAAAAAAAATTTCTCAGGAAAAAGACAGTCTTGATATGAGCGACGAGATTGCGCGTCTTGAAAAGCGTTCCCAAACGGCATTGAATGATATTTATAAAAAATTGACACCGTGGCAAAAAACACAAGTCGCTCGTCATCCTGATCGTCCGCATTTTATGGACTATTCTAAACGCTTATTGAGTGATGTTACACCTTTGGCAGGAGATCGCAAATTTGCTGAAGATGAAGCTATTCAAGCCGGTTTTGCTCGCTTTAAGGGGGAGGCCGTTGCTTACATTGGTCAAGAGAAAGGTCACGATACGCAAACACGTTTGCGCTATAATTTTGGTTCTGCACGTCCAGAAGGATATCGTAAAGCGGTACGTATTATGGAAATGGCTGACCGCTTTAGTTTGCCACTCCTCACTTTTATTGATACAGCGGGTGCTTATCCTGGAGTAAGCGCTGAAGAACGTGGGCAAGCGGAAGCAATTGCTCAATCAACAGCAGCAACTTTGCGCCTAAAGGTTCCTGTTGTATCCGTTGTTATTGGAGAAGGCGGTTCTGGGGGAGCTATAGCAATTGCGGCTGCCAATAAAGTTTATATGCTGGAACATGCGATTTACTCTGTTATTTCTCCAGAAGGAGCAGCTTCTATTTTATGGCGTGATCCAGCCCGTGCAAAAGATGCTGCAATGAATATGCGTATTACTGCTCAAGATTTGTATCGCTTAAAGATTATTGATGGTATTATTTCGGAGCCTTTAGGAGGAGCACATCGTGGAAAAGAAATTGCCATTGATGCAACGGGTGATGTTATTTCAGGGGCTTTAAAAGAGATGGCTGGAAAGGATGGTCAAGTGCTTAAACAAGAGCGAAGGGAAAAATACCTTCAAATTGGTCGCTCACTAGTATAAGTCATTTTTGGTGAGGGGTGTTGGATTGGAGTTTTATTCGATGATATTTAACAGATTCCTCGCTCTGTGTGTTGTGTTTGTAATGGGAATATTGACGGCATGTGAAGGAAGATTACCAGCTTCTATTCGGGCTAAAGTTGAGCAACCTCTTCCGCAGGAAATCCGAAATAGAATGGCTCTGTACAATATAGACCCATATGCACCGATTATGATGCGGTTTTTTAAGGAAGAAAATGTTGCTGAAATTTGGAAGCAATCTCGTTCAGGATCTTTTGTGTTGGTGGCGCGCTATGGCATTTGCAAATGGTCTGGTAAGCTTGGTCCTAAATATAAGGAAGGGGATCTTCAGACACCAGAGGGCTTTTATACGATTAGCGCAAACCAAATGAATCCTTATTCAAAATATTATCTTTCTTTTAATATAGGATATCCGAACCTTTATGATCAGGAAAATGGCCGTACAGGAAGCAATCTTATGGTACATGGTTCTTGCTTTTCCGCTGGTTGTTATTCTATGAGTGATAGAAATATGGCTCAAATTTATGCGTTTGCACGGGATGCTTTTAAAGGAGGGCAAAGAGCATTTCAGTTACAAGCTTTTCCTTTCCGCATGACTGAGAATAATATGTCACGTCATAGCAATGATCCTCATTATCAATTTTGGGTTATGCTTAAGAAAGGTTATGATTTTTTTGAAGAAAATCGTAAACCTCCAATCGTTGAAGTTTATGAAAAACGTTATGTTTTTAATCGCGATATTGATAAAACTTCAGTTTCTCTGATGCAGTGAGTGTTATTTTATCCTGCTGCGTACTGTAAAACACTGTCGCTTATGGTGATGATATAGGATATATAACTTTATGCATAAGGTGTTTTTTTAAGTGAGGGGTCAATGTTTTAAAGCGTTGAACTTGTTCATAGAGCTTTATGTCAGTAAATTAAATGGGGTGGGACGCCAAGAGGAACTTGTTTAGAGGAGTTATATTGTTTGCAGACCGATACAGGGAGCAATATTTATTTTTAGTGGAGAGTAAGCTAACAAAAAATGTACTTTTTTTCAAAGGATTTTATTCTTTCATGCTATAAAATTTTTCCTTGTAAGGCTGTTATGTAAGTAAGGCTGTTATATAAAATACAGTCACACATCTTAAAATACGATATTGTTCTGTCTGATTTTAGTTTTTTTGCTTCAATTTAAGAGGGTTTTGTTTCAATCTGCTGGAGAAATAAAGTTGAGTAGAATATTTAGAACCAAGAATTTGTTCAATGGGATTGTGAAATGAATCATTTGAACTGGTTCGTAGATGAAGCCCATGACGAGAAAAATACCCTGATTACAAATTGGTAAATATTAAAAAAAATTATGATAACAATTTAATTTATAATGATAATTTATTATTTTTCCAGTTTGAATCACAACCTGATTCTTTTATATGAAAATCTATTTATGATGAATCAATCAAAATTATTTGCTTGCACATTACAAATGGGAAAAGCCCGCGTGGCTAAAAACATTAAAGAAAAAAACGCCTCTTATGAATCTCAAGTGTAAAGGGTGGTGCAACATTGGAGGTTGGTAAATAATGTGATGGTGCTGGATTTCTCCTTCAAAAGCGTAAAGATGGTGGTCCTAAAGAATTTACCATTATATCATTGAAGGGAGGCGAATTAAAATTTTACGCCTGGAATGACCAGAGGGTTTTCCAAAAGCGCCGTTTTATCTGCAGTATCTATTGCTGGTTTATTAAAAAAAGCATTGAGAAGTTTTTCTATCGCTTCTTTTTCAACACCATCGGCAATGATGACAAAACGTGTTTGTTTTATTCCTTTTGGCCATGCTGGCAATCTTATGGGAGGATGAAAAAATGTTTGTACGCCATGTAATACAAGTGGGCGATAAGGGTCATCACGCAATGCGATAATTGCTTTAATACGTAATAATTTTGTACCATAGCGCTCTTGTAGGAGATCTAAAAAAGCTTCAATTGTGGCGTAATCAACAGGATCCTCACAGTTTAGTGAAAAGGTACGAATGGTTTTATGGGGGGTATGATCATGTGGGGTAGTCGTAAGATTTTGTTTAAGTTTTGTATTTTCTCCTTTTTCATTCCATAATGTGTTATTTATTAATAGATTTGAGCAGAAATCTTCAGAATGGGCATCAATTATTTGTGCTGTAGGATTAATGGCTTTAAGTGTGTTAAGGAGTGTATTTGAAAGCATTTGTGGGGCTGAGAGATCTGTTTTGGTGAGAATAATTTTATCAGCAAAGATTAATTGTTTATATATTTCAGGATAGTGCTCACATATGGAAAGCGTGCTTAATGTATCAAATGTTGCAAAAACAGCATTTATGGACAATGTTTGAATAAACAGTGGGTGGCTTAAAAGTATTTGTAAAATAGGAGCGGGATCAGCCACCCCTGTTGTTTCAATGATAATGTGATTGAGTTGTTTGATTTGTCCTGTTTGGATGCGATTGATTAAATCGGTTAATGTGTCGATGAGATCACTGCGTAAATGGCAGCATAAGCAACCATTGGCAAGCTCAATAATTCCTTCTGTCGCCTTTTCAACCATAAGGTGGTCAATACTGATTTCACCGAATTCATTGATGATAACAGCACATTCTGTTAGAAGAGGGTTTTTTAGCATACGGTTGAGCAAAGTTGTTTTGCCAGAGCCTAAAAAACCAGTAATAAGCGTGAGAGGAATGCGCTTTATTTTCATATTAATCATCAACCGTGGTTTTGTTTTAAAGAAACATCTCTTAAAGCACCCAATCTCATTTCATGGCGCCGACGATGAATGGTATAACGATAAAGCCATTGAGCACCACCAGCTTTACGTTTGTGGATAAGCAAGCCGGCATTAACACTATTTGCCGGCTTCCAATGTTGCGCGACAGCCCTTAGAACTTAAGATGGTTCATAAGAGCCACTTTAATCCTTTCTTAATAGTTTTTTACCCATATGGCTAGTCTCGCTTGTGACGTGCAAGTAAGTGATTTTGATTGATTCAAGATAAACAAATTTGAAATGAGAGAATTTTACGTTATTCGGGACTCTCAATTCAATATGAATAACGCTAAATTATCATTATAAATCAATATCTTGTTGTTTTAAAGAAACCTATCTGAATATGTTTAATCCCATTTATAATGGTACTTGTGAGGGATATAATGGTAAACACCCCATAAATCCATTATACTACTATTCTTATGCTTATAAAGGTGCACGTAGGCACTAACTACACTTCCTCAGTGGCCAATGTTGTGATAACTTTTGGTACTTGAAAAGACTTATAAGAGGAATTTTAATTTCCTGCTTTAATTATTTTATCTCTATGCTCATCCAACTGGTGGTGTGCAAGAAACTGATTTTAATTGATTCGACAGATACAGATTTGAAATGAGGAAACCTTACGATATTTGTTCTTCTGACATAAGGTGCAAAATTATTATTATAAATCAATGAATTATAATTAATTATAGATTATGGCTTACGGCTTTTTTATAGAATAGTTTTCACTTCTTTTAGACAGATTATGGGGTTTTCTTAGTGGTTTTACTGTCATTTTGGGTGTCTGTGGCGTACGAATGAGGTGTACTACTAAAGGATGAGAAAAAGAAGGTGAAGCAGCAATAAAAGGTGAGGTGAGAATAATATTTCCTTGATCATCATATGAATTTGCATGCATTTTTATGGCTTCAGGTGTGCA
>NZ_JBHIQG010000013.1:0-23352 GCF_042196425.1 Bartonella sp. AD328YNZD
TTTACAACATCCCCACGTTTTTCACGTTCTTCGCCTTATCCATCAGATGTCGCAAAAATGATTGACGCACCAATTTTCCATGTGAATGGTGATGATCCTGAGGCAGTTGTTTTTGTTGCCAAAATAGCAACAGAGTTTCGCCAAATTTTTCATAAACCAGTGGTTATTGATATGTTTTGTTATCGCCGTTATGGGCATAATGAAGGTGATGAACCTTCCTTTACGCAGCCGCTTATGTATAAAGCAATACGTAATCATAAAACAACACTTCAACTTTATAGTGACCAATTGGTAGAAGAAGGAATGGTTACTTCAGAAGAGATTGAGCAACAAAAAAAATTATGGCGCGATAAGCTTGAAGGTGAACTTGAAGCAAGTGCTTCTTACAAACCTAATAAGGCTGATTGGCTTGATGGAAGCTGGACGGGACTCAAGGCTTTTAGTAGTTCTGATGAGCAGCATTCTAGAACAACTGGTGTTGAATTAAAAACTTTAAAGGAAATTGGTCAGAAAATTGTTGAAATTCCAGCAGATTTTCACGTTCACAAAACCATTCAACGTTTTTTAAATAATCGTGCTAAAATTTTTGAAACCGGTGAGGGTGTTGACTGGGCAACTGCTGAAGCTTTAGCTTTTGGTTCACTTTGTTTGGAAGGAGCACCGGTTCGTCTTTCCGGTGAAGATGTTGAGCGAGGAACTTTTTCACAACGTCATTCAGTTCTTTATGACCAAGAAAATGAGGCGCGTTATATTCCTTTGAATCATTTACAAAAGGGGCAAGCACTTTATGACGTTGTTAATTCTATGCTTTCTGAAGAAGCTGTTCTTGGTTTTGAATATGGATATTCTCTTGCTGAACCACGAGGATTAACACTTTGGGAAGCACAATTTGGTGATTTTTCTAATGGTGCACAGGTCATTTTTGATCAATTTATTTCATCCGCAGAGCGTAAGTGGCTTCGTATGTCTGGTCTTGTGTGTTTATTGCCTCATGGTTTTGAAGGGCAAGGGCCGGAGCATTCTTCTGCACGTTTAGAACGGTTTCTTCAACTTTGTGCGGAAGATAATATGCAGGTTGCTAATTGTACAACCCCTGCAAATTATTTTCATATTTTGCGTCGACAAATTAAGCGTGATTTCCGTAAGCCATTGATTTTGATGACACCGAAATCACTTTTACGTCATAAGCGAGCTGTTTCTCTTCTCAATGAAATGGGGCCAGAAACAAGTTTTTGTCGTGTGTTACTTGATGATGCAGAATGTCTCAAAGATTCTGTCATTAAGTTGCAAAAAGATAATAAGATTCGCCGTGTCGTTCTTTGTACTGGTAAGGTTTATTACGACCTTTATGAAGAACGTGAAAAAAAGGGTATTGATGATGTTTATCTCCTTCGTATTGAACAGCTTTATCCTTTCCCTGCAAAAGTTTTGGTGAATGTGTTGTCGCGCTTTTTGCAGGCGGAAGTTTTTTGGTGCCAAGAGGAACCAAAAAACATGGGGGCTTGGTCATTTATTGAGCCTTATTTGGAATGGGTTTTGACGCATATTAATGCGCAATATTCACGTGCTCGTTATGCAGGACGTCCTGCGAGTGCGTCACCGGCCTCTGGGTTAATGGTGAAACACCTTGAACAACTGGCTGCGTTTCTTAAAGACGCGTTAGGTTCTTAATTTATTACTACTCTGATGTATGGAAAAATATTATGACTACTGAAATTCGTGTTCCTACTTTGGGCGAATCGGTTACCGAAGCAACGGTTGGCAAATGGTTTAAAAAACTTGGCGAAGCTGTCGCTATGGATGAGCCTTTGGTTGAATTAGAAACTGATAAGGTAACCGTTGAAGTTCCTTCTCCTGTTGCTGGGAAATTATCTGAAATCATTGCAAAAGAAGGCGATACGGTTGAAGTAAATGCTCTTTTAGGAGTGGTGAAAGCTGGAGAAGCTGGTATCTCCCAATCACTTTCACCTTCTGCTACACTTGTTCCAGCGGCTTCATCTGAATCGGAGAAGCCTGCTTTGAGCAGTGCAATGCCTCCTTCTCCTTCAGCAGCAAAATTGATGGCTGAAAATAATGTTGCAAAAAGCGATATTTCAGGTTCTGGAAAACGTGGACAAATTCTTAAAGAAGATGTTCTTGGTGGATTAAAACAAAGTACAAATGCTCCTACACCCTCTTCTTCTGCGACGAGTTCTTCGGCAACTCCTGTCCAAGAAACACGTGAAGAGCGGGTTCGTATGACGAAATTGCGTCAAACAATTGCTCGCCGTCTTAAAGATGCACAAAATGTAGCAGCAATGTTAACCACATTTAATGAGGTTGATATGTCAGCGGTGATGGATTTGCGCAAGCGGTATAAGGATCTTTTTGAAAAGAAACATGGTGTTAAGCTTGGTTTTATGGGGTTTTTTACTAAGGCTGTTTGTCATGCATTAAAAGAACTTCCTGCTGTTAATGCAGAGATTGATGGGACAGATATTGTTTACAAAAACTATGTCAATGTTGGAATTGCTGTTGGAACGGATAAAGGACTTGTTGTTCCAGTGGTGCGAGATGCAGATCAAATGTCATTGGCAGAGATTGAAAAAGAGATTGGTCGTTTGGGGCGTCTTGCGCGTGATGGAAAATTAGCCGTTTCTGATATGCAGGGCGGAACTTTTACCATTACCAATGGTGGTGTGTATGGATCGTTGATGTCAACACCGATTTTGAATGCACCACAATCTGGTATTTTGGGAATGCATGCGATTAAAGAGCGAGCAATGGTTGTTGAGGGTCAAGTTGTGATCCGCCCCATGATGTATTTAGCGCTTTCTTATGATCACCGTATTGTGGATGGGCAAGAAGCTGTGACTTTCCTTGTGCGTGTTAAGGAAAGCTTAGAAGATCCGGAACGCCTTGTTCTTGATTTGTAAAATACAGTTTTCAGGATGAAAGGAGAAACGGATGTCTTATGATGTGGCTGTGATCGGAGCGGGTCCAGGTGGTTATGTAGCAGCAATAAAGGCGGCGCAACTGGGACTTAAAGTAGCAATTATTGAAAAGCGTACAACATTAGGAGGAACATGTCTCAACGTTGGTTGTATTCCTTCTAAAGCGTTGTTGCATGCTTCAGAAGTATTTTCTGAAACCCAGCATGGTTTTGAAACGCTTGGTATTTCTATTGGTAAATCTAAGCTTAATCTTGAACAAATGATGGTTCATAAGAAAGCTGTGGTGACGGCCAATACGAGTGGTGTTTCTTTTTTGATGAAAAAAAATAAAGTTGATACTTTTTTTGGGACAGCCAAAATTTTGAGTGCGGGTCATGTGGAAGTTGTTGCCAGAGATGGTAATAAACAAACAATTGAAACAAAAAATATTATTATTGCTACCGGTTCAGAGAGTTCAGGCATTCCAGGAGTGAATGTTGAAATTGATGAAAAGACTATTGTTTCTTCTACGGGAGCTCTTTCACTTGAAAAAGTACCAACGCATATGATTGTCGTGGGTGCTGGTGTCATTGGTTCAGAACTTGGATCAGTTTGGAGCCGTTTAGGTGCTAAGGTGACCATTATTGAGTATCTTAATAAAGTTTTGGGCTCAATGGATGGTGAAGTTTCACGGCAATTTCAGAAGTTAATGGAAAAACAGGGGATTGAATATAAAACGGGTGCAAAGGTAACAGCTGTTACACAATCTGGCTCAACTGCTCAGGTGAGCTTTGAATCTGTCAAAGGTGGTGAATCTGAAACTTTAGAGGCTGATGTTGTGCTTATTGCTACTGGACGTTCTCCTTATACAGAGGGGCTTGGCTTACAAGAGGTTGGTATTCAGTTAGATGAACGCGGATTTATTGCAATTGATGCTCATTGGCAGACGAATGTTCCAGGAATTTATGCGATTGGTGATGTTGTAAAAGGACCAATGCTAGCACATAAAGCAGAGGAAGAAGGCGTTGCTGTGGCAGAAATTTTGGCAGGTCAAAAAGGGCATGTTAATTTTGATGTTATTCCTAGTGTTGTTTATACACAGCCGGAAATTGCGAGTGTAGGAAGGACAGAAGAAGAGCTAAAAACTGCTGGCATTGAATATAATGTTGGCAAATTTCCTTTTATGGCCAATGGTCGTGCACGTGCAATGCAAAAGAGTGATGGGTTTGTTAAAATCCTTTCTGATAAAAAAACAGATCGGGTATTAGGGGGGCATATTCTTGGATTTGGTGCTGGTGAAATGATCCATGAAATTGCAGTTTTAATGGAATTTGGTGGTTCATCAGAAGATCTGGGACGTTGTTGCCATGCACATCCTACCTTATCAGAAGCTGTGCGTGAGGCAGCTTTGGCAACATTTGCTAAACCACTTCATATTTAAAAAGCTTTTAAAAAGTAAATTTTAAAAGGTACGGGGGGCAGAAAATATTTGTGAAGCATGCAACAACATTTTAAAACTTTAAAAAAGAATATAACCAATTGTATTGAAGTGTTCCGTTTGTTGTATGCTTTTCGATAATTACTGTTTTAGATATCTGTTGTGCAGTTTTGATTGATTATTCTGTTGTGCACTATCGTTTAGAGCGGTGGTGTTTAGTCTATGTAAAGTTTTATATATGGGGTAGTTTTTATACTGTTATAAAATATTTAAGATAGGATTCTGAGCCTATCTGCGTGCTTTGTGTTAAGAAAACATCTCTCAAAATGCCCAAATCTACTTCGCAATGGTGCTCGTGAATGGTATAGCTGTAAAGTTTCTCTTGAAATATATGAAATTCATTCAAACTGTTATAAGACCTATTGTGCACCATCATCTTTATGTTTAGTAAAAGTACACGCTGACATTGATAATACACTTTTTCAGTTCTCAATATTGCTAAAGCTTTTTATTATTTGAGAGTTTTCATAAGAGAATTTTTATCATTTTACCTCACACGCTCGCTTTGTTTGTGATGCGCAGACAAAAGATTTTAATTGCTTCAATGTGAGAGAGTTTGTGATTAAGAGAATTTTACAGTATTCAGCGTTATGAATCAACATGTTATATATGATGATGAATCATATGAAAAGGGAAGCCAAGAGGAATTCATTCACCCGAAGAAATTGAATTGTTTAATGATTGGTATAGGTTAAGGATCTTTGTCATTTAAGATGAAGAAGGGAGGAATTGAATATTCTACAAAATACCGCTCTTCTTTAAAAGAGCGGTATTTTTATATCTTTTGTTTATGACACTATCTTTTTGATGATAATGACAAGTTATACAGTGTGATTAAATTAGTTTTTTCTTCTCTGTTTTTCTTGATCATTGCTCGCTATGTCTTAAAAAGATGCTATGTCTCTTCTTTACGGTTGTTAAGAAATCGCAATGTTGCCAAAACATAACGAATAGCTAAAATTTTTTTGAAAACCATAATTACACGAGAATATTAAGTTTGTTTTCATTGGGCAGTTTTATGATAACTTAAAAAATTAAGCATATGCTTTCTATAGGTATTAAAATTGTAATTTTTTATCCTCTTGTTGTTCTCTTATAAAAGTGGGAAGCCCCATATGATCAAGATATTTAAGGAAAGGGTGGGGTGGTAACTCTTCCACATTGACCATAGTTTTAACATCCCATTCACCTGTGGCAATAAGAAGAGCTGTTGCGGCTGCTGGTACGCCAGCCGTATAGGAAATGCCTTGTGCCCCAGTTTCATGAAAAGCTTGTTTGTGATCGGCTATATTATAGATAAAAATTTCTCTCGGTTTTCCATCTTTTTCGCCTTTAATAAGATCTCCAATACAGGTTTTTCCTGTGTAGTCTGGGGCGAGAGAGGAAGGGTCGGGTAAGACGGCCTTTACGACTTTCAAGGGAACGACTTCTTGTCCTTCTGCTGTCTTAATGGGCTGTTCAGATAAGAGACCAAGATTTTTTAGAACCGTAAAAACAGTGATATAACGATCACCAAATCCCATCCAGAAACGGACATTCTCTACATCAAGATTTTTGGAAAGTGAATGAATTTCATCATGTCCTGTCATATAGGCTTTTTGTTTTCCCACAACGGGAAGATCCCATTCATGGCTGACTTCAAACATTTTATTGGAAGTCCATTTTTTATTTTGCCACGACCATACTTGTCCTGTAAATTCACGGAAGTTAATTTCTGGATCAAAATTTGTAGCAAACCAACGTCCATGATTTCCGGCATTAATATCAATAATATCAATATCTGTGATTTTATCAAAATAATCATCGCGCGCTAATGCTGCATAAGCATTCACTACACCTGGGTCAAAACCTGCTCCTAAAATAGCGGTTATACCAGCTTTTTCACATTCTGGACGCCGAGGCCATTCATAATTTCCATACCAAGGAGGTGTTTCACAAATTTTCAATGGGTCTTCATGAATTGCGGTATCGATATAAGCGCATTTGGTTTCAATACAAGCTGAAAGAACAGACATATTAAGAAAAGCAGAACCAACATTAATGACAATTTCGCATTTGGTCTTTTGGATGAGCTTTATAGTTTCTTCTACATTCATGGCATTGAGCGAATGGCTTTTGAGAACACCTTGCTTTTTCATTGTGTTTTTTTCTTTAATAGAAGAAATGATGGCTTCACATTTTTTGAGTGTTCGTGAAGCAATATGAATTTCACCAAGAATATCATTGTTTTGAGCACATTTGTGTGCAACAACTTGTGCAACACCTCCAGCACCAATAATGAGAACATTTTTTTTCATTGTAGGTCCATCTCCCTTTTTAATACTGTTGTATGACGTTTTTATGGTTGGTCTTTATGAAAGGCTTTCCTGATAGTCGTTATAGCTGAATTGGCGTTGAAGTATTAATGTACCATCGCACTCTTTGAGAACAATAGCAGGCATTGTAACGCCATTAAACCAGTTTTTCTTGACCATTGTATACCCTGCTGCATCCTGAAAAGACAGTCTATCGCCTATTTTAAGAGGTTTTTGAAATTGAAATGTTCCAAAAATATCGCCGGCAAGACAAGATTTTCCACAAATCATAATTTCGTGTGGTCCTTGATTGGGTTCTAATTTAGCATTTTCACGATAAATGAGAAGATCGAGCATATGTGCTTCAATTGAGCTATCAACGATGGCTAGATTCTTTTCATTATACAATGTGTCAAGAACACTGACTTCTAATGTGGTACTTTGGGTAATAGCAGCTTCTCCTGGTTCTAGAAAAAGAGTGACACCATGGGTTTCAGAAAATTGTTTTAAGCGTTTTGCGAAAGCTTCTAGAGGGTAATTCTCAGCCGTAAAATGGATTCCGCCGCCAAGGCTTATCCAGTCAACAGCAGAAAAAAGTTCTGCAAATTTTTCTTCCATATACCCAAGCATTTGGTTAAAAAGATTAAAGTCAGCATTTTCACAATTGTTATGGATCATCAATCCGTTGATAAGAGGCAGAACTTCTTTAATAGCGCTTTGGTTTGTTTCTCCTAAGCGGCTAAAAGGGCGAGAGGGGTTGGCAAGATCAAAATTTGATGCACTGATTCCTGGGTTTAACCTTAAACCTCTTTGAATGGTTTTTGTTGCATCAGAAAAGCGTTGGAGCTGTTGGATGGAATTAAAGATGATTTTATCTGCATAACCACAGGCTTCATCAATTTCATTATCTGCCCAAGCCACTGAATAAGCATGGGTTTCTTTGCCAAATTTTTCTCTTCCTAAACGTAGTTCATAAAGGGATGATGATGTGGTTCCATCCATGAACTCAGACATTAAATCAAAAACACTCCATGTGGCAAAGCATTTTAAAGCAAGTAAAATTTTAGCTCTGGACATTTCCCGTAAACGAGAAATTGTTTGCATATTTTTGATGAGTTTCGATTTGTCTATAAGATAATAGGGGGTTTTTATCATCATTTATTCATTCTTTTTTGAAGGATCTTATTGCCAAGATCAACGTTTAGTACAAAGAGTAACAGAATGTCTCAAGAAAAAAGAGTCTTAAGAAAAGAATCTGTTTCTGTCTAGCAAGAGAAAGGCTTTCTGTAATTACTGTTGTTTATTATGTTGAGTTTTTTGTTATGAGTATGAAAAAAAAATTATATTATGCTTTAGCTTTTGTATTTGTTAGCAGTTTTTTCATTATAACAACCACTTTTGTTAATTGGGGGCAAAATAGAAGTGACGCTAAAGCCAAATTGGTTACTCAGACTTCTGTCCTAGATAGTTCGGTGCCTCTGATTTTTACGGGGCGTAGAGAGCTTAATGGTTTCAAAGGTTATCGTCATTATCGGCGTGGTTATCGTAAATACAGTGATAATTGGTGGTATCCTGAAGTGGCATTTGTTACATCACCACACTTAAGCACAAAAGGCGCATCATTAAAAGTTGTACCAGATGCTAAAAAAGTGTTTTTAACGTCTTCTTCGGAAAAATTAGAAAAAAAAGAGCCATGGATGCTTAAACAACACATTGAATCTTGCCGTGTACGTTATCGCTCTTATAATAAAAATGATAATAGTTTTCAGCCTTTTCATGGGGGGCGTAGGCAGTGTCTATCACGCTTTTTTAAAGGATTAGAAATTAAATAAAATTTTAATTGCTTCTTGTCGTGAGCGTTATTGTTCTTACAATAAAGAGAAGACTTGTGTGGTGCGCAGTATTTTCATGCAAGCATTGTTTTTTTTAAATTTAAATGCTTTTAAGTTTTATTAAATCTTATTATCATTAAGTGTAGAATGGGGGGTGAGAATATAAGTTTTTGTTTTGTCGATGACAAAATATTAAGGTAAAATGGAGTTTAAAGAATGACAACACGGGAAGCAATGTTGGTATTGCTCGTTTTGCTTCCCTTTGGTGGAAGTGCTGTCATTGGCTTTTTTCGTTCGACAGCAAAAAATAATGAAGCTTGGTTTGCTGGGGTTGTCGCACTTTTCTGTCTTATTTTTACAATAATGCTTTATCCGGAAGTTCGTGGAAACCACATAGTGCGTTTAGATATTTCTTGGCTTCCAGAATGGGGAAGCAATTTGATTCTCCGCATAGATGGTTTGTCGTGGCTTTTTTGCTTGCTTATTACAGGGATTGGGCTGCTTGTTGTCATTTATTCACGTTATTACATAGATCCAGCGGATTCTGTACCGCGTTTTTTTTCCTTTTTTTTGGCCTTTATGGGATCAATGATAGGAATAGTTTTATCAGGTAATCTCGTCTTTTTGGTTGTTTTCTGGGAACTCACCAGTATTTTTTCTTTTTTGCTGATCGGCTATTGGTACCATAATGCAAGTGCGCGTGAGGGTGCGCGTATGGCTCTAACGATCACAGGTTTTGGCGGCTTTGCTCTTTTTATTGGAGTTTTATTGATTGGGTATACTGTTGGCAGTTTTGATTTGGATAAGGTGCTACAGTCTGGAGATATGATCCGGTTAAGTTCTCTTTATAGTCCTATCCTTATTTGTATTTTATTGGGAGGGTTAACAAAAAGCGCGCAATTTCCTTTTCATTTTTGGCTACCCAACGCGATGGCTGCTCCAACCCCCGTATCGGCTTATTTGCATTCGGCAACAATGGTAAAAGCGGGATTGTTTTTGCTCGTTCGTTTATGGCCTGTGCTCTCTGGAACAGAATCTTGGTTTTGGCTGGTTGGCTTTTCAGGACTCTCAACTCTTCTTCTAGGTGCCTATTTTTCCATGTTTCAGCAAGACTTGAAAGGACTGCTTGCTTACTCGACTATTAGTCATCTTGGATTAATTACAACACTTTTAAGTCTTGGTAGTCCACTTGCATGTGTTGCGGCGATCTTTCATATGGCCAATCATGCTACTTTTAAAGCTTCTTTATTTATGGCTGCTGGCATTATTGATCACGAGACGGGAACACGTGATATGCGTAAACTGTCAGGGCTTTATCGTTCTATGCCTATTACAGCAACTCTTGCTTTAGTTGCGAGTGCAGCGATGGCTGGGGTTCCTTTGTTGAATGGTTTTTTATCGAAAGAGATGTTTTTTGCTGAAGCTGTTGAAACGCATATGGAATCATGGCTCGATTGGATTGCACCTTATGTGGCAACGCTGGCCAGTCTGTTTAGTGTGACCTATTCTATACGCTTTATTCATGGCGTTTTTTTAGGATCAAAGCCTGACAATTTGCCCAAGACTCCCCATGAACCACCGCATTTCATGCGTTTACCAATGGAGCTTTTGGTGTTTATTTGTTTAGCGGTTGGTATTTTTCCTAATTTAACAATAGGACCTATTTTAGATAATGCGGTCGTGTCTGTTTTAGGACCAATGACAATTCCTTATAGTTTGGCTGTTTGGCATGGGTTTAACACTCCATTAGTGATGAGCTTTGTTGCATTATTAGGGGGCGGATTGCTCTATGCTGTTGGGCATCGTTATTTTTTATCCTGTGATGATGGGGCTCCTTTTTTCCGTCACTTAAAAGGGCCGCGTATTTTTGAACGCATTCTCGTAATTATTTCTTGGAAATGGGCACGTGCGGTGGAGTCTGCTTTGTCAACACGCCGTTTGCAGATCCAATTGCATTGGATTTTTTGGGTCTGTTTTGCCTTTGTTGGTCTTTTACTTTGGTGCGATGGTTTCATTCCAGTGGGGACATTACCGCTTTTTCCACTTGATATTCCTTTTCTCGCTCTTTGGCTGGTTGGCGGATTATGTGCGCTTTTAGTGGCTTGGCGAGCAAAGTTTCATCGTCTTGCTTCACTTATGCTTTTAGGGGGAGCTGGTTTGATGACTTGTACAACCTTTTTATGGCTTTCTGCTCCTGATTTAGCAATAACACAATTGGTTGTTGAGGTTGTTACAGTCGTTTTATTATTGCTTGGTTTACGGTGGTTGCCTAAACGTTTGCATGACCCTGGGCCAGCTGCTGTTCATTTTTGGGTTCGCTTGCGTCGTTTCCGTGATTTCATCATATCCCTTGTAGGAGGTGCTGGTGTAGCATGGCTTTCTTTTGCAGTGATGACACGTCCTCAAGGTACGACGATTTCTGATTTTTTTCTAACACATGCTTACTCAGATGCTGGTGGTCGCAATGTTGTGAATGTGTTATTGGTTGATTTCCGTGGTTTTGATACCATGGGAGAAATTGTGGTTTTGGGTGTTGTTTCCCTTACTGTTTTTGCACTCTTACGACGTTTTCGTCCTGCGCCTGAGAGTATTGATGCGCCTTTTCAACAACGTATCCAGAAAGCCTTTGATATAGCACAGCCTAATCGAAATGTGGGAGATACAGTATTGAATTATTTAGCTGTTCCTGCTGTTATTATGGGTTGGCTCTTTCCGATTATTATCGCTTTTGCTATTTATTTATTCATGCGAGGGCATGATCTGCCAGGAGGTGGATTTGTCGGTGGTATTACTTTGGCTATAGGATTTATTTTACAATATCTTGCACGCGATATTCGGTGGGTGGAAACGCATTTGAGAGTTTTACCTTTGCGTTGGATAGGCTTTGGTTTATTATTGTCAGTCGTAACGGGGATGGGCTCTTGGTTTTTTGGATATCCTTTTTTAACATCCTTTTTTCGATATATTCATCTTCCGTTAATTGGGAAAGTTCCCATGGCATCTGCTTTTTTGTTTGATTTTGGTGTGCTTTCTCTTGTGTTAGGAGCAACTGTTCTCATTTTAATTGCACTTGCACACCAGTCAATTCGGAGTTACCGAATCGGTAAGAAACCTATTTTAAAAGAGAAGGAAAATTAATGGAAATTGTTCTTTCTTTGGGTATCGGTGTTTTTGTCGGATCAGGTATTTGGCTTGTTTTGCGTCCACGTACTTTTCAAGTCATTCTTGGTTTGTCCTTGATCTCCTATGGTGTTAATCTTTTTATATTTTCAATGAGTAGACCGCGTAGTAATGCTGCTCCAATTGTTGATTCTACCACTGTTATTAATCTAGCTAATTATGTCGATCCTCTTCCACAAGCCTTGGTTTTAACTGCGATTGTGATTGGTTTTGCAACAACAGCTTTATTTTTAGTTATCTTGTTGGTTTCACGTGGTTTAACGGGTTCTGATCACGTTGATGGACGTGAGGTGCAATAATGGAAATAGGAGTGCATCATCTCCTTATTTTGCCTATTCTTTTGCCGTTAACCACTGGAGCACTTCTTCTTTTTTATGATGAACGTCGTGCAAAACTTAAATCATTCATCAGTCTTTCTTCTGCGGGACTGTTGGTTGTTACTGCCATTTTATTGATTATACATACTCTTGAAATAGCACCGGCTTGCGATGTTTATCGACTTGGTAATTGGCCGTCTTCTTTTGGAATTGTTTTAGTCCTTGATCGCTTAAGCGCTATGATGCTTTTACTTTCCAGCTTGTTGGTGACTAGCGTGTTGGTTTTTGCGCGGGCTCATTGGTACAAAGCTGGCTCTCATTTTCAGTCACTAATGCAATTTTTTATGGTGGGGATAAATGGTGCTTTTTTGACTGGCGATTTATTTAATTTATTTGTGTTTTTTGAAGTTATGTTAACGGCTTCCTATGGGCTTGCTTTGCATGGTTCTGGTCAGACACGCGTGCGCGCAGGATTGCATTATGTTGTGGTTAATCTTGTTGCTTCATTATTTTTTTTAGTTGGTATAGCGCTCATTTATGGAGTCGTTGGTACTCTTAATATGGCCGATTTGGCTGTTAAAATAAAATATATATCTTCTACAGATATTGTTTTATTCGAAATAGGTGTTGCACTTTTAGGTATTGCTTTTTTGCTTAAAGCGGGTATGTGGCCGCTTAATTTTTGGTTGGTGCCAACTTACAGTGCAGCAGCAGCGCCTGTTGGAGCTTCTTTTGCAATTTTGAGCAAGGTTGGTATTTATATTATCTTACGTTTAACGTTGCTATGGTTTGGTCCTGAAAGTGAATATTTTAACCATTTTGGTCATACGGTTTTGTTTTATGGTGGGCTTGCCACTATGATTGTTGGTTTTATTGGGGTATTGGCGAGCCAAGTTTTGGTGCGTTTGGCAGCTTATAGTGTGCTTGTTTCTTCTGGTACATTGTTGGCTGCGATCGGGATAGGCAATGCAGCACTGACAGCAGGCGCACTTTTTTATATTGTTTCTTCAACTTTAGCACTGGGAGCTTTTTTTCTTTTGGTAGAGTTGGTTGAACGCTGTCAAGATGTGGCTGCTAATGTTCTTGCTGTCACAATGGAGGTGTATGGTGACGATGAAGAGGAGGAAGAAGATGAAGTTGGCATCTATTTTCCAGTAACCTTGGCAATTCTTGGAGCTTGTTTTGGTATCTGTGCCATTTTGATTATTGGATTGCCGCCTTTTTCTGGTTTTGTTGCTAAATTTATGATGTTCATGGCAATTTTAAATCACAGTAGAGAGGATTTTTCTGCCTCTCTACCGGTTTACCAAGATTGGCTTTTTATAGTTTTTGTCACTCTCTCTGGTTTTGCGGCTTTGATTGCATTGACACGAACGGGTATCCGAACTTTTTGGGTTTCTCTTGAAGGGCGTATTCCCCGTGTGCAAGTGATAGAATTTGCGCCTATTGCCGCTCTCCTTGCTTTGTGTTTTCTTATAACAATTGTAGCCAGTCCTGTTAGTCATTATATGTCTGAAACTGCTAAGACTTTGTATGAACCTCAAAACTATATTAGGAGCGTTTTAACGGATTTTTCTCTCGAAAATAGGGAGGTGAGTAAATGAATCGTTTTTGTCCTTCCCCTTTTTTCAGTGGTGTCATTGTCCTTATGTGGCTTATTTTAAATGGTTTTAGTTTAGGGCAATTGCTTTTAGGGATTTTAACCGCTTTGTTTTGTGGTTGGATGATACGGCTTCTGGAGCTGGAGAAGGCTGTTATTAAAAGCTGGAGTGCGGTTTTTCGTCTCGTTTTTCGAGTATTTATAGATTCTATATTCTCAAATGTTTCGGTGGCTTGGTCTGTTTTAACAAAAAGGTCTCGAGAGCAGAAATCTGGTTTTATTGTAGTACCTCTTCTGCTTCATAATCGCACTGCTTTGGCTATTTTAGCATGCATCCTTTCGGCAACCCCTGGAACTGCTTGGGTTGCCTATAATAGTAAAAAGGGTGAACTTTTGCTTCATGTCTTAAATTTAAAAAATGGATATGATTACAAACAGTTGATCAAACAACGGTATGAGCAATTGCTTTTGGAGATTTTTTTATGAGTATGGTGATTCTTTATTGGGGGCTTTTCTTTTCACAGTTTTTTTTAAGTTTAGCGGTGATTTTTGCGCTGTTTCGGTTGATTCGTGGTCCACGGGCGCAGGATAGAATTGTTGGTTTGGATGCCCTTTATATAACCACTATTCTTTTGTTTCTTACATTCGATATTCGTTCAGGAACAACCACTTATTTTGTCGCAGCTCTCATTATTGGATTGTTGGGATCTGTCTCAAGCATCGCTTTGGCGAAATTTCTTATGCGGGGGGAGATTATTGAATGAAAGATGATATATCGCTTGTGGTTGCTATTGCTATCACAGTTTTCTTAATATTAGGGTCTGGATTGACATTGATCGCAACGATAGGTTTGGTGCGTTTTTCCAATTTTTATAAGCGTTTGCATATGCTTTCAGTATGTACGAGTTGGGGCGTTGGTAGTATTCTTATTTCTTCATTTCTTTATTCAATATTTGTGGACCACTATTTTGTTTTTCATGAAGTTTTGCTGATGTTTTTTTTGTTTTTAACAGCACCGGTAGCTTCTATGTTGCTTTCACATACAGCAGCTTATCGACATCATTCAGAAGAACAGTCAGAAAAACCGCTGGCTCTTTTATTACACCAGACGGAGGAAAAGTTACCCACGTCAGAAGGAACATCAAGAGATGAGAGCCAGCGCGGTTCTTGAAATCTTCTTTATTCTGTGCTTTTTTCTTCTACACAGTGGATGGGTTTTTCTTCTTTTGGATCATTAATAAGATCGTAAAATATGGCTTCATTTTTAGTTATCCACCAAATGTATTGACCACCCACATATTTTCCTCCAGAAGCGGCAATTACATTAGAACCAACGATGCGCTTACCGTTCCATTTTAAATCAACAAGCGCAATATTGCCAGCATTATGATAAGTTGCCTCAACATGCTCTTTACTTGTTCCCATGTCGCATTGATAGGAGACGGTCTCTGTTGTTGGTTCTGGATCATCTGGTACTTCAATGACTAAAGAACTTGCTAATGCATTAATTGAACCGAGGAGTAAAACACTTAAAGTAATGAAAAATTGTTTAGTAAAAGAAATTTTTTTCATAATATTTCCCGTATTATTTAAAATAATAATGTTGACTCATCTTTACAGAGGATAGGTTTTTTTTCTTCTGGATCCTGAGCAAGGTCATAAAGCGTGACTTCTTTGTTCTTCTCCCACCAGATATACTGAGCTCCTGCAAATTTTGCTCCTGTTGCCGCGATGACATTAGCAGCAATGACACGGTCACCGTTCCATTTGAAATCAACCAACGAAATATTGTCAGCATTAAGATAGACTGCCTCTACGCGCTCTTTACCTGTTCCAGTATCACATTGATAGGTAATGGTCTCTGTTTTGGGCTCTGGATTGTCTGGTACTTCAATGATTAAAGAACCAGCTAAGCTATTGTTTGAGCTGAAGAGTGATAAACTTAAAGCGGTGAAAAATCCTAAAATGTGCAAAGTTTTTTTCATGATGCTTCCCTATATTCCTAATATTGTGCACAAAGAATAATTTGACTGATACGATGGTGTCTACGGCAGGATTCGAACCTGCGACCCCAGGATTCATACCACTTCGATTTTCACCGCCAGCCTTATCGGCTGTTTGTGGTCTGGACTGTCTCTTCACCTTGAAGCTTTTGCTCTTTAGGTGCTGCCCGTTCAGTCTCTACACCTTTCTCTCATTTGAAAAGAGACTTGGCTCGGGATTGGCATATAGTCGCCCATGAAGCTTTCCCCGAATTTGAGCAGATTCACTTTGAGGATTTCTCCTAAAAGTGCCCAATTTCTTTAGGAATCCTGTGCTCTATCCTACTGAGCTACGCAGACATCATCATATTTAATCTTTAATAGAAGTATAAAAACGAATCAATTATATTCAATATGAATTAACGAATTTCTGTTAATTTTTGTTCCAAAAAGGATAAAACTGCATCTGGTGAAATATTTTTTGCAATAAATGATTGGCCAAGTCCGCGTGTTAAGATGAAAGTCAAATTGTTTTGCGAAACTTTTTTATCTTGGGCAATGAGAGTCATTAAAGTTTCAGCATCTGGTAGAGGCCCTGGGATATCCTTTAATTGTGTAGGCAATCCTATAAATTTGAAGTGCGCTTCAATGCGTTGTGTAAGCGTGGGGCTTATTAAATTTAATTGAGCAGAAAATTGATGAGCTAGAATCATCCCAATTGCTACACTTTCGCCATGGATTAAACGGTTAGAGTCATAAGCGGTTGCTGTTTCAAGCATGTGTCCAAATGTATGGCCGAGATTTAAGAGTGCGCGCTCTCCGGTTTCGTATTCATCGCGTGCTACAATGTCAGCTTTAAATTGGCATGAGCGAACAATGGCCTCTGTTCGCATAGGGCCATTAGAGAAAATTTTCTGCCCATTTTTTTCAAGCCACTCAAAAAAGTCAGGTTGGTTAATGAGACCGTATTTTACTATTTCTGCGTAGCCAGCGCGAAATTCGCGCGGCGGCAGGGTATCAAGAAGACACGTGTCAGCAATAACGCATTGTGGTTGATAAAAAGCACCGATAAGATTTTTGCCATATTGGTTATTGATTCCAGTTTTTCCACCAACAGAGGAATCAATTTGTGCAAGAAGCGTTGTGGGCATTTGAATGAAGTTCATACCACGGCGGATTATACTTGCTGCAAATCCTGCTAGATCGCCAATGACACCACCGCCAAAAGCAATAACACAGTCGCCTCTTTCTAAACGCGCAGCAAGAATTTGATCGATGACAACTTGCAGGGTTGAAAATGATTTTGATTGTTCTCCCGCTTCTACAATAATAGGGACAGTATGAATTTTATTTTTTGTTAATTCTGCTTGCAATATCTCCAAATAAAGGGAGGCAACATTTGTATCTGTAACAAGTGCCAAGCGCGTTTGATGAGGATCTTTTTTGTTAAGAGCATGTTTAATCTGTGAAGCAGCTTGTGTAATCAGACCCGGACCAATGATGATATCGTAACAGTGTTTGTCCAGTTTAACAGTGACGGTTTTGGTTTGCATGCTGGTTATCCCTATTGTTAATTTCTGTGTATAGGTAGTGCTGTACGGATCGTATAACATTTTGTGCTACGGTATGACGGCTTTCTTTATGACTGTTAATTGTTAAGTTTGCCTTTGCATAGATAGGATAACGCTGTTCCATGAGTTTTTGCATAGTTTCTTTAGGATTGGCTGTTTGAAGCAGGGGACGTGTTGGGTGTTTTGAGACACGTTGCATGAGGATATCAAGATCGACTTTTAGCCATATGGATATACCATTTTGGTGAATGGCTTTTCGGATATTTTCATTTATGTAGGCACCACCACCTGTTGCTAAAACAAGGGGACTTTTTTTCATGAGGTTTAGAATAACACGCTGTTCAAGAGCACGAAATTCGGATTCACCATAAATTTCAAAGAGTTCCGTGATTGTCATTTGTGCAGCTTTTTCAATTTCTTGGTCAGAATCATAAAAAGGTAAACGAAGCATGGTGGCGACGCGTTTTCCGATCACTGATTTGCCTGCCCCCATAAGACCAACAAGGACAAGTGCTCTTTTATCAAGGGACGATAAGAGCTGATTCTTTATTTGTGTTATGGGGACGCGTTTTTGTCGATTGCTTTTCATAACTTTATTTCGGCATTTATCCATCTTAAAGTCAATTCCTGTTAATCTTTGTGAGGCATAATACGAGATAGAATATTTTTGGGTAGGTTATTGTCTTATGCCAACATTGACTAGATTTTTGATGATTCTTTTCATTTTGCTTTCTGTTCTTTTCATTATAATGGGTGCTCTTGTGGTTTGGGTTGAACCAGTAACTGTGGATATGTACATTGATGTTCCTTTGGATTCATGGAATCTTTCTACGGGAGCGAATCAATGAAATGAAAAGTGATGCTGTGATAGATCATTTTCTTGAGATGATGAGTGCGGAGAGAGGGGCTTCGCCTCATACGCTTGCGGCTTATCAGCATGATTTGCAGTGGGCACAAGACGAATTGTCTTCACACTCTGTTTCGCTTTTTTCAGCACAAAAAGAAGATTTAATTACCCTTTTGTCGCTTATGCATACTTTTGGTTTTGCGGCATCGTCGCAAGCGCGCCGTTTATCGACTTTGCGTCAGTTTTATCAATTCCTTTATGCTGAAGGGTTGAGAGTAGATGATCCCTCTCATGATATTGATGCACCTCGTCAGGGGCGTCCTTTGCCCAAAATCATGAGTGAAGATGCAGTGATAAAATTGCTTGATTTTGCGGAGTTAGAAGTCAATCAAGCAGACTATGGGTCCAAAGGTTATTTCCGTGCACTGCGTCTTCAGCTATTGATTGAAATGCTTTATGCAACAGGGTTACGTATTAGTGAGTTGGTGAGTCTGTCGGTTCAGTCCGTTCGAAGGAAAGAGTACAGCGTTTTGGTTCGTGGTAAGGGCAAAAAAGAACGAATGGTGCTGTTATCAAAAAAAGCATGCCAAGTTCTTTCACAGTGGTTAAATTTGCGTGATCAGGGAAAGGATGCTACGAGTTCTTATCTTTTTCCGGCGCATTCCGAGACAGGATATATTGCTCGTCAAGTCGTTGCACGGGAGTTGAAAAATCTCGCTAGAAGAGCAGGGATAGGAAGTGATAGCTTTTCTCCCCATGTGTTGCGTCATGCTTTTGCTAGTCATCTTTTGCAAAATGGTGCTGATTTGCGTGCCGTTCAACATTTGTTAGGTCACTCTGATATTGCTACTACTCAGATTTATACCCATGTGTTGGAAGAGGGACTTTATCGTTTAGTCAATGAGCATCATCCACTTGCCGATGAGCAAAAGGCTCGTTAAAGAAAAGGTGATGTTTTTGAAAAAGACTTTATAAAGCAAATTATAAGTGTATAAGTGACACTGAATGAGTTGACACAAATGTATAATTATCTTGATTTTGAAAAACCAGTTGCTGATCTTGATGGGAAAATTCTTGAATTAAAAAAAATTTCTCAGGAAAAAGGCAGTCTTGATATGAGTGACGAGATTGCTCGTCTTGAAACGCGTTCCCAAACAGCGTTGCGCGATATTTATAAAAAATTATCGCCGTGGCAGAAAACACAAGTTGCTCGTCATCCGGATCGTCCCCATTTTATGGACTATTCTAAACGCCTATTGAGTGACGTTACGCCTTTGGCCGGAGATCGCAAGTTTGCTGAAGATGAGGCTATTCAAGCGGGGTTTGCACGCTTTAAAGGTGAGGCCATTGCTTATATCGGTCAAGAGAAAGGTCACGATACGCAAACACGTTTGCGCTATAATTTTGGTTCTGCACGTCCAGAAGGCTATCGTAAAGCTGTACGTATTATGGAAATGGCTGACCGCTTTGGTTTGCCACTCCTCACTTTTATTGATACAGCAGGTGCTTATCCTGGGGTAAGCGCTGAAGAACGTGGGCAAGCGGAAGCAATTGCTCAATCAACAGCTACAACTTTGCGTTTGAAAGTTCCTGTGGTTTCCGTTGTTATTGGAGAAGGCGGTTCTGGAGGGGCGATAGCAATCGCGGCTGCCAACAAAGTTTATATGTTGGAGCACGCAATTTACTCTGTTATTTCACCAGAAGGAGCAGCTTCTATCTTATGGCGTGATCCAGCTCGTGCAAAAGATGCTGCAATGAATATGCGTATTACCGCTCAAGATTTGTATCGCTTAAAGATTATTGATGGCATTATTTCGGAACCTTTAGGGGGAGCGCATCGTGACAAAGAGATTGTCATTGATGCAACGGGTGATGTTATTTCAGAGGCTTTAAAAGCTATGGCTGGAAAAGATGGTCAAGTGCTTAAACAAGAGAGAAGGGAAAAATACCTTCAAATTGGTCGATCTCTAACATAGGTTATTTTTTGTGAGGGGTGTTGGATTGGAGTTTTATTCGATGACATTTAGCAGATTCCTCGCTGTGTGCGTGTTGTTTGTAATGGGACTATTGACAGCATGTGAAGGAAGATTACCAGCCTCTATTCGCGCTAAAGTTGAGCAGCCATTGCCGCAAGAAATTAAAAATAGAATGGTTCTGTATGATATAGATCCCTATGCACCGATTATGATGCGGTTTTTTAAGGAAGAAAATCTTGCTGAAGTTTGGAAGCAATCTCGTTCAGGACCTTTTATATTGGTTGCTCGCTATGGCATTTGCAAATGGTCTGGTAAGCTTGGACCTAAATATAAAGAAGGGGATCTTCAGACACCAGAGGGTTTTTATACTATTAGCGCAAACCAAATGAATCCTTATTCAAAATATTATCTCTCTTTTAATATAGGATTTCCTAACCTGTATGATCAGGAAAATGGTCGCACAGGAAGCAATCTTATGGTGCATGGTTCTTGCTTTTCCGCAGGTTGTTATTCTATGAGTGATAAGAACATGGCTCAGATTTATGCGTTTGCACGGGATGCTTTTAAAGGAGGACAAAGAGAGTTTCAGTTGCAGGCTTTTCCTTTCCGCATGACCGAGGATAATATGTCACGTCATAGCAAGAATCCTCATTATCAATTCTGGGTTATGCTTAAGAAAGGTTATGATTTTTTTGAAAAAAATCGTCAACCTCCAACTGTTGAGGTTTACGGAAAACGTTACGTTTTTAATCGCGATATTGATAAAACTTCAGTTTCTCTAATGCAGTGAGTGTTATTGTATCCTACAGCACCGTAAACACTATCACTTAATAATGGTGATACAGGATATGCAAAAACTTTGCACATAAGGTTTTTAAGTGAGTAGTCAATATTTTAAAGCGCAGAGTTTTTTCATAGAGCTTTATGTAAGTAAATCATATGAAGTGGGAAGCCAAGAGGAATTTTCTCAAGGAAGTTGGATTGTTTGCACATCGTTACTGGTCTCAACCTTCGTTTGAGTAAGTTAACATGAAATGTACCTCTCTTTTTATTCTTTTATGCTTTGAAATATTGTCTTGTCGTGCTGTTATAAGATACATTCACATATTTTAAAATGCGATATTGCCTCTGTCTGATTTTGGTTTTTTTCTTAACAGGGATTTTGATTTCAATTAGCTTGAATAAATATAGAGTTGAGCAGAATATTTTAGAACCAAGAATTTGGCCAATCGGTCTGTGAAATGAATCACATGAAGTTATTTGCAGATGAAGCGCATTTAGAGAGAAAACAATCTGTTTTCAGATTGATGGGTATTAATTTTTTTATCGTAACAATTTGATTTATAATGATAATTTAGTGTTTTCAAGTCAAATTAGAGCCCTGAATACCGTAAGATTTTCTCATTTCAAAGCCGTTCCATGTTGAATAAATTAAAACCATTTGCTTGCACGTTACAAGCGGGGATCGCTGCGTGGGTGAAATTGTACAAGAAAGACTAAAATGCTTTTTACAAACCGTTTTAAGTGCCAAGAGCTTGTTTCAACATTGGGAATTAGCAAAGTGTGTAATGGTGCCGGTTTGCTCCTTTAAAAGCATAAAGATGGTGGTGCCAATGAATTTAATGTTATATCATTGAAGGGGTGAAAAAATTAAAATTTTATTCCTGGAATGACCAGAGGATTTTCTAAGAGAGCTGTTTTATCTGCAGTATCTATTGCTGGTTTATTAAAAAAAGCATTGAGGAGCTTTTGTATTGCTTCTTTTTCAACACCATCGGCAATGATGACAAAACGTGTTTGTTTTATTCCTTTTGGCCATGCTGGCAATCTTATGGGAGGATGAAAAAATGTTTGTACGCCATGTAATACAAGTGGGCGATAAGGGTCATCACGCAATGCGATAATTGCTTTAATACGTAATAATTTTGTACCATAGCGCTCTTGTAGGAGATCTAAAAAAGCTTCAATTGTGGCGTAATCAACAGGATCCTCACAGTTTAGTGAAAAGGTACGAATGGTTTTATGGGGGGTATGATCATGTGGGGTAGTCGTAAGATTTTGTTTAAGTTTTGTATTTTCTCCTTTTTCATCCCATAATGTGTTATTTATTAATAGATTTGAACAGAAATCTTCAGAATGGGCGTCAATGATTTGTGCTGTGGGATTCATTGTTTTAAGTGTGCTAAGGAGTGTATCTGAAAGCGTTTGTGGGTCTCTAAGATCTGTTTTGGTGAGAATGATTTTATCAGCAAATATTAATTGTTTATATATTTCAGGGTAGCGCTTACATATGGAAAGTGGGCTTAATGTATCAAATGTTGCAATAACAGCATTTATGGACAATGTTTGAATAAACAATGGGTGGCTTAAAAGTATTTGTAAAATAGGGGCGGGATCAGCCATCCCTGTGGTTTCAATGATAATATGATGGAGTTGTTTGATCTGTCCTGTCTGAACGCGATTTATTAAATCAATTAATGTGTCGATGAGATCACTGCGTAAATTGCAACATAAGCAACCATTGGCAAGCTCAATAATTCCTTCTGTCGTTTTTTCAACCAGAAGGTGATCAATACTGATTTCGCCGAATTCATTGATGATAACAGCACATTCTGTTAGAAGAGGGGCTTGTAGCATACGGTTAAGCAAAGTTGTTTTGCCAGAGCCTAAAAAGCCCGTAATAAGCGTGAGAGGGATGCGCTTTATTTTCATGTTAATCATCAATCATAGTTTTGTTTTTAAAAAATATATCTCAGTATGTCGAACCAATTTATAATGGTGTCCGTGAGGGATATAATGGTTAATCCCCCATGAAATCTATTGTACCACTATCTTTACGCTTATAAAGATAGGTGCACGTGGGTATATCATACACTTTTTAGCGTCAATGTTATGATAATTCTTGGTTCTTGAAAGGATTTATAGGAAGGATTTTTATTCCTTGTTTTAATTATTTTATCTACATGTTCATCCATCTTGTGGCGCGCAAGAGACTGGTTTTATTGATTCAACAAATACAGATTTGAAATGAGAGAATCTTACAATACTTGCGGGTCTGACATAAGGTACAAAATAATTAATTATCATTATAAATCAAAGTATTATAATTAATTGTAGATTATGATTTATGGCTTTTTATAGAATGGTTTGCGTGCTTTTTATACGGAATATAGAGTTTTCTTAGTGGTTTTACTGTCATTTTAGGTGCTTGTGGCGTACGAATGAGGTGTACTGATAAAGGATGAGAAAAAGAAGGTGGAGCAGTGATAAAAGGTGAGGTGAGAATAATATTTCCTTGATCATCATATGAATTTGCATGCATTTTTATGGCTTCAGGTGTGCA
>NZ_JBHIQG010000014.1:0-23286 GCF_042196425.1 Bartonella sp. AD328YNZD
GATGTTGTACGCATGATAGCACAAGGTGCGGATGCTGTTATGATTGGCCGTGCTTTTGTTTATGCGCTTGCAGCAGCAGGTAAGAAAGGTGTTATGCATCTCCTTGATCTTTTTGCCAATGAAATGCGGGTAGCTATGACACTGACTGGTACTCAGACAATCAAAGATATTACACGCAAGAGTTTAGTAAATATAGATGTTTTTAAGCAATGAAAGAAATATGTTATACTTCTTTCAGAAAAAGAAAGTATTTTTATAGAGGAGCATAATTATATATTTTAAAAATATGTTGACAGTTAAAGTTAAATAGAAAATATCAATAAGCTCCTCTATAAAATCACAGAAAATACTCAGTAACTACAGTAATATTAAATATTAATAATAATAAACACGAAAAAAAACAATAATAACATTGCATACATATTTTATTTACTTTATTAAAAGCTCATTCTACGGATAAAAAGGAACAAGCGCTGATATTAAAGGTAAAACAACTGTTGATATAGAAAAAGTAGCTATAAATAATGCTGTGAGCATTTTTCCCTCCTGTATATAAAAAAACATTAAAATATAATATATTAATTACTTCTTTTCCACATTGGCATAAAACGTAAATTTATAAAATCCATTTAGTTTTATTTTAATATAGAATAATATTAGTTATTGTATATAAATAAAACTACCAAAAATGTCAATATGTATTTATTTTAATCTATAATTATAATAAAAATGTATCTAATAAATAATATTTCTATAATCTATATATTATTTATATTAAGTTCATTGGATAATATATTATATGGATATGATATTGTTTTTATGGAGTACGTTTTTAAGCAATGAAAAAATATCCGTACTATCTTTAAAAAAGCTCGTTTACTGAGAGAAAAACTGCGTGAATTAATGTGCTTTTCTTTCTTATTTTCTTGCATCCTCAATGATTTATGATGTTTTTGAACTGGCGAGCATATTAGGAAGCAGTTGAATATTTTTTGTATAGTATGTCATTTCTAACACTATTTATGCGTCCTCGATTGATTTTATAACTTGTTAAAATATCCAGTTCGTTTTTATTGCAGATGGGGATGGTGGGGGGGCTTAATGATACAAATTGGCATAGAATGTTTTGTTCCATAAGCGATTTAACAATTGCATCTCCAAGTTTCTCCTTTGATACTATGCTCTTCACAGACAACAACAGATTGTTGAGATTGGCATAACTCTAGCACTGATCTATTATCTCAAAGTTGAATTGTTGGCACACTTGTAAGCGTTGGGATAACTTCATGTTTTTTGAAGCTCTTCAGCAACATCAAGACAAATCTGAACAGTTTCTTCAGTAGCAGGTAAGAGAACATCTTTTCCTTTTTTAAACAGAAGTTTTGCTGATATCAATTTTTGAAGCATTTTTATGAATATTCATAACAGAACGCTTTCCTAAACCTATATAAATGGGTACAAGATTACTTAGAGTAGAAAGAATTACAGTTTCCATTTGATCGAATTACTACTCATAAGTAATTGGATAATATTTACTTTATCGCTGAATAAAAAAGAAAAGTTTTTCTCTCTTTAAATAGAGGATGGATTGTCATCTAGCCAATCGGGATAGTTTGCGAGAAATTTGTTCGATGCAAAACGACTTAACATTGCAGTTACTTTTTATCATTTGAAGCTGTGAAAAGAAGGCTAGATAGATGAAAGAATGTAAAAAATGATGGATACATTTTAAGATAAAAAATTATAATTTTGTTAATTCCACACAAGTTGCTGCTGATATTGGTGACAAAAGAAATTCGATCAAAAAAATATCAAAATTATTTGAGGACATTCCTCATGGCATGTAGACTAAACCTTTTTGTTGGTATGAGTGATATTTTCTTTGAACAAAAATTGATTCTATCCCCTGAAATCAGCAATAATCTCTCAGGTTATGTCGTAAACTTTTTAGGGATGTTACAACGCCACTATCGTCCTTTTGTAAAAATGTTAGCATTTTAGATGAGCAGTTGTGAGGAATTTCAACGTTTAATACAGCAAGATCCAGAAACTCTCACGGATTTAGAATGGGCTTCAAGATTTTTATATTTACAGCGATTAAGTTTTAGAGGGAATGTAAATCGTACGATGAGAGTAGAAACCCATCGTAGCGCGCGGGGGCTTAAGCTCTTCCAATTTGAAGGCGTGCTAAAACTTATTTTCCACTGTTTAGCAGGTGTTAGCATTGAACATTTAGACTGGTCTTATTTTATTGTGCGTTATGATCGCCTAAAAATCTTGTTTTATCTTTCACCACTTTAATTGTGGTTTTGAGGGTTATTAAAGAAAAGATTTTTATAAGTGGAAGGATTATCAGCCGATGTCTAAGCTGCTTGTATAAATTAAAAGGGAGTTTTTTGTCTTTAAACAATATGCTAGAAATTCAAAAAACTTTAGTTAACTTCATAAAAGAGGTTACACCATCTTATACAGACTGCTCTGCAAATAACACAATTTCTGGTAAGGAATGTGGCATCACCAATTTTGATTTCTAGAAAAGAAACAATACGTATTAAATAGTCTTTAACTTGCAGACTTTTTGAGAATCCTTTCAGAATCTTTTGAAAAAAGTGAACTGATAGAAGATATTTCTATCAGAATATAAAAACTTTTCTAACAAGTTAGGAATAAATCTAGAAATATATATTAAATATAAAAACAGTGCGATATGCAGGATGTCTGGGCTTTAGAAATAAGAATCAAAGCGTATAAAGATGCATAGAGGTGAGATTGAGACATATCATTTTATGATTCAATAAAAAATAAAAATTAAAGAAAAAATTCTATATCAAAAATTTAAGGTGGTTTAAAAGGTGGACGGGCAATGCATGGAAGGATGAGTGAGAAGGTGAATTAGGGGAGAGTGATTTATAGATTATCAGTATCTTTATAAAAGTATCTTCTCAAGATAAATATTGGGATGAAATAAGATTGTGGTTGAATGTTCGAAAAGATAATACGCGCTCTTAACTTTTCCGTTATACACATCACAATAAACGCCGTGAAAGAAACGGTCCTATTACAAACTTTCTCTAAAAGCAGTACATGAGTTTGCAAGATATTACAGTAATATTTTAAAAGAAGGATTTTATTTCAGGAAAAAATTATCTTAAAATAGTAAAGCAATATTTTTCAAGAAATTGCTAGGCAACTTTTGAAAGTAAAAAAGCTAAGTTAAAAAATAAAAGCAAAAATGGTTGTTGGTTTTCTCAATTGGAGTTGCATGTCATTTCCCATATAGGGAATTTACCTATAGAAAAATTAACAGCCAAGATCATTCACAATGTTTTCCCGCCACTTTAGCATGAAAAAGCAGATAAAGTGCGAAAGTATTTTCCTTATCGTCAACATCATTATTATAATTAGGAAGCTGAAGCAACGTCATTTACAAATCACATAAAAGCCTTACCATTATTCATTATATAGCTCCATAGATTGCTTTTCTTCAAGCATGCAAGCTTCTAGATGTTATTTTTGTTGAAAACAGAACCTTTGTGTATGATCAGTTCTTTGAACGACGATAGTAGTGCAATCCATAAAATCTTTTCTCACCTTCTTTTGATAGGATAACAAAGATGCCCATAGAATACATCAATAGACTCAATCATTTTACACAAACATAATCTGTTGAATCCTTTCGCTTCAACTCAGACATCTCCGTTACTCTAATAAAATCCAATCGATCACCAGAGTGTTTTAACCTTTTAAGTTCTTTTACTTTTAGTCTGAATATATCCACCTTTTTCAAATCGTTTCATTAATTAATGTTTCAGAGGAGTTGTATCTTTATCACTTTATTTTCCGTTTATCTCTCCAACCACATAAACGTTCACCTTGTTCGTTATGTTTTAAAATATCTCTCGCCAAATTTGAACTAATGACATTGATATCTTGTCGATTCAAATAAATTGGCAGCCATCCAATACAAGAAGTTCGTTTATTCGTCGCGCAACCAGCTAGAAAGCTTAGTGCGCACATCAGCATCACTTTTCTTATTAATTTCATTTTCTACCTCAAGCCGTGTTGTCGCTATCTTGAAATCTTCTTTTGTTTGCTTTTGCTTCTCAATTTTTTTCCCAAGAAAAAAGGCTTTGACTAAAGCTATAAGAAAAGCTGCTATGAGCGCTGACGTCATTGTCAGATATTTTTTTATCCATAAAATCATAGGCGGTGTTCCTGAAAACGTTTAGCAATGTATATCATAGCTGTACAAGCAGCTAAAACCATAATGCCTGCTAGAACCCATTGAACAGGACCATTTCCTGCAAAAAGACCTCCAAGCCCTGAAAAAGAACCTATGATTGGTGCAAGAGCTTCTACTTTGCAAATACCTGTTACACCTTCTGGTTCTACTACATGATAATTGGGGGCAACATGAGCTCCTTTTGCCCACAATCCTGCTTCGGTTGCTCGGCGATTGACAAGACCTTGGATACGTTTTCCTCCCACTCTTGTCCATTTTTGCAATTCGGTTGGTATCGCTTCATATTCACCTTTATTAAGCTTTTTCAAAAGTGTAGAACTGCGAAATGCTGTGATTCCTACATTATAGCAAAATGATACTAATGCCGCGAATTGTTCATCGTTTAAAGGAACGGTAACGGCTTTTTCAACAACAGCTTCATACTCCCTCAAGTCCTGACGAAGGATTTTTTCAGCTTCTTTTTCCGTAATTTGCATATCTTTGTGAACGCTTGGAGCACCAGCAGCACTTGTATGTCCATAACCAATTGTCCAGACACCACCAGAATCTTCATAAGCTGATAAACGCAAGCCTTCCAATTGCTTAATCAATACAAGTCCTTCTTTTGATATTTTTCGCATTATTTTTACCTATAAAAAACTACACAAAGCAGGATATGAATTAAAAACTTACATCTACTCATTTTTAAGAACAGAACAGCGAAAGGGCATAATAAATTCAAAATATCCATAGTGAATTATTTTAAGATCCATATCATTTTTTGAATAAAGATTATGCTAAATACTATTCATTTTACAGTAATTGATCTCCATCTAAAGACAATAACTTTATAATAACTCCATTTATAATCAGATAGATTTCACTCATAAATTCTTACAGTTGATCTAGAATGATTTAGAAGAACTTTACTTGAAAAAACTTCAATAATTCCGATGACAAAAAGCATTTTTAATAAAAAATAAGAGACATAATAATTAATGAAATAATTAGGTGTTGATTTTTAAGTAATTTCAAAAGTCATAAATTGCACCACAGAATTTTTTTTATAAAAACAAAAAAACATTATAATTTAACATTATATATCTAAAAATTATCTTAGAATCAATAAAGCGTATACATAACGTGTTATACATATTTAATAAAAAAATCTATAGTTAAATTAACTATTCTTTGTTTTTTCCCCTAATTGCTTAATTCCATTAAAAAGTACCTTTACGAAGGGTTTTAAATAAACTGTTACATAACAACATAATGGATATTTCTCCTCTCTTACAGTCTGTTTCCAACTGAAACAATATATTAGTGGAGCATATTCAATATATAGACCAATGGTATTTGATAGTTTTTTTAAGAATATTGTACTGTAATAATTTTGAACAAGTAGTTCGGTTTCATATATTTTCTTTTTCATATGAAGCATTTGGTGGGGCGTTTGGGTTTGGGTCCAATGGTGTCATCTTTGTCTGGTGTTGTATTGGCTACGTTTCCAGCAGCCTCTTAAACAAATCAATCAAGCTATTGAAATCTTTTTAGAGGCAATAGCACAAGAGACACAAAAGATTTTGACAAAAAGCTGCTTGAAAATATAGGAAGTTCTCTCCTCATAGCATCCCAGCCCATTTACATAACATAAAAAATAAAAAGGCAATGGATGATATTTGATGATGGCAATAGATATGTAACAATCCATGAGTGTGCACAGCTTTTTAGTATATCCACAACAACGATTCGCAATTAGATGCTTCAGAGGGGGCCGGAGCCATATAAGCTAGGGTGAGCAGTGAGGTGGAGAAAGAAAGAGGTTTTAGCATTTACTCCAGAGAAAAATACGGAGCAAATAACAAGAGATTAGATAAAATTGTATAAATCCTAGAAGGTGGTCTTTAAACAGATAGTTAAATAAAAAATATATATATTTCAACATCTTAATAAAGGTGGTGCCGCATGCCGGATTCGAACCAGCGACCCCATCATTACGAATGATGTGCTCTACCAACTGAGCTAATGCGGCATAGGTTTGTAAGTCAATGAGACAAAACTAATTTGAGGGTAATAGCTAAAAGTACGTATAAAAGCAAGAATGCATTTTTTCAATAATTTATACATATGATAATAATTTGAAGGAGAAGTATGTAAAAGTCAGAGAAAATTATTCTTTGACCTTAATGCTATAAAATGCTTTCCAATTTATGATAGCACTTAAATTAAGAAGCTGGGAATGTAGATCTTTAGAATGAAAATGGTGTTAAGATAACTTAATCAAGATAAAAAACTTTTCTGATTTTTAAGAAAGAAATTTGTTGCATAGAGTGATTGGGAAAATAAAGATCATCATAAACCTTTTATAATGTAAATAGATGAGTAGAATTAGTTGAAAAGTTACTTCTCATTTTTATGGGAAGAAGAAGGGAGGAGGATTAATAACATTAATCACGTTTTTTTTATTTAAGGGGAAGTAAAAATCATGTCGGATGAAGATCGGCTGATAGAACTAGAAATGAAGCTAGCTTACCAAGAAAAATTCATTGAGGAACTTTCTCGAGAGGTAACTAATCAATGAAAAAGTTTGGATGAGATATCTAAAAAGTTGATATTTTAGCGAGACGATTTTCAGATTTAAAAGAACAGAGTGTTACTGAAGCTGTTATCTTACCATTTTCTCAATAGGGAGAAGGTGCGAAATATTTTTTATCACAATTGCAATTATTTACAGATGAGTTTTTATTTCACGCATTTTGTTAGACTTGTAGAATAATTTTTATAAGCTTCTTCATTAATTTTAATAAGTTCTAATCTTATAAGGAGTGCTGATATTAGAAGACGTTTTTTATATGGGGTTTCTAGTACGAAAATTAAGAAAAGTTTTTGTAGAGTATAAAGAAGCAGCCGTAGAAGAATATATGAACTGCAATATTTTAAGTTTTTTCTGTACAGAGTTTTCTTATAGGTGGGAGGTAGATTTATTCGCTAATTTTTTAAAATTGATACAAATAAAGTGATGTTATCGTTATCTATAGAAATCATAAGTGAGCGCCTATATTTATAATAAAGCGTTTTAATTTGTTCTGATGATTAAGTGATTTTCAGTTGTTTTAATAGAGTGAGGGGGGGTAAGCAACATCGATTATGTTATAGTACACAGAGCTCTAGAAGTTTTTTTCAAGATCAAATGGACTCTTTATTATATGATATTTTGTGAAAAGGCTTTTGTTTTTCGTAATTTAAGATACAAAATACTATTGCTAAAGCCCCAAAGATAGACCATGCGGGTAAATAAGTAAGAGTAATGCAAATTGAGGACAGAAAATCAGGCATTACCTTGCATAGAGATTGATTAAGGTGATAGATATCTGTTTGCAGAAGGTTTGTTAAAATTTTATTAAAGGGGGTTGTTGTCCAATGTGATGTGATTACAGAGTGTGCGTTATCAATGACCAATGCTATAATGGTTAGTGTAACGAAAATGAAGGACATTAATTTAAATAAAGGGTGGAGCATATTTTTTCTTAAAACTTCAACGGGACATACGTATAATGCACAAAAAAATAAGGAGTTGCATTATGATAAGAAAATAAGTTTACGTTTGTTTTGTGTTTTTTGAAAGAGGTGCCTAATTTTTCAATAAAAGTTGAGGTTAAGTTCAACAAAAGTAGTGAGGCATGATGTCTGAAAAAAAGCACGAGGAATTGAAGCGTAGCCTTCAAAATCGCCATATTCAAATGATTGCTTTGGGTGGCGTTATTGGGACAGGACTTTTTTATGGGTCAACCGAGGCAATTCAATTAGCTGGTCCCTCAGTTATTTTATCTTATCTTGTCGGCGGGCTTATTATGTATTTCATTATGCGAATGCTTGGTGAAATGTCAGTAGAAGAACCGTCTTCAGGAGCATTTAGTTTTTTTGCTTATAAATATTGGGGGAGATTAGCTGGTTTCATAACAGGTTGGAATTATTGGTTTCTTTATATTCTTGTGAGCATGGCTGAACTTACAGTGATAGGGTTTTACCTTGATCATTGGACTTTGATTGATCATTGGAAGACATCTTTCATTGTTCTTTTATTTGTTACATTTGTTAATTTGTTTAATGTTCGTTTTTATGGAGAATTTGAATTTGCTTGCGCTTTGATCAAAGTGGCTGCTGTTATTGGTATGATTATTTTTGGAATTTTTCTCATTGTCACTGGACTAGGGGAAAATCAAGCGAATATTCATTATCTTTGGGACCATGGCGGTTTTTTTCCTTATGGAGCAGTAGGGGTTGTTTTAGCAACTTCTGTAGTAATGTTTTCTTTTGGAGGAACGGAGCTTATTGGTATTGCTGCTGGAGAGGCATCTAATCCACAAAAAACAATTCCAGCGGCTATTCGTCAAGTTATGTGGAGGATTATAATTTTTTATATTGGTTCTATCAGTGTTATTATGATAATCAGCCCTTGGAATATGATTGGAAAAAAAGGTAGTCCTTTTGTCACAATTTTCGAGACTATAGGAATTCCTGCTGCTGGTCATATTTTGAATTTTGTGGTGATTATGGCTGCTATTTCTGTTTACAATAGTGGCATTTATTCTAATGGCCGTATGCTTTATAGTTTAGCTGTACAAAAAAATGCACCACATATTTTTAGTAAACTGAGTGCTGCTCGTGTTCCTTATATTGCTATCCTTTTTTCATCATTATGTACGGCGTTGATTGTCGTTGTTAATGCTCTTGTTCCTGATAATAGTTTCATGCGGATCATGGCTCTTGCAACTGCAGCAGCAGTGATTACTTGGGCTATTATTGTTATTGTTCATTTGAAATTTCGCAATGCCCATAAGAACAGAAAGGGCGATTTTATTTATGCGTTTGGTTTATATCCTTACGCTAACTATCTTTGCCTCTGCTTTCTTGCTTTATTATTTTGCATTATGTTTGTCAGTGGTTTTGGGAAAAATGGATTGATGACTCGACTTTTTGATATGATAGGAATAAGCTTGCCTTTTCTTGAAGCATATATTCCTGTACAGATGCCTGATATGAGTTTGGCAGTCATTATTATTCCTCTATGGTGCTTGTTATTACTTTTAGGTTATAAACTGAAACGATAGAGAAAGAAGAGCTAATAAAAGGGATTGATTGGAATAAGCCTTGGGGATTATAAAATTTGATGAGGTAACACAAGTTTTTGGTGATTTGTGTGTTTTAAGAAATATTACTGTACAGCTTACCGAAAGACGAATTGCTATTATAGGTGCGAATGGTTCTGGAAAAAGTACATTTGTTCGCCTTATTAATGGGCTCCAATTACCATCTCATGGCTGTGTAAGCGTTGATGGGCTTGATACAAAACGCGACGCAAAAGCAGTAAAGCGTAAAGTTGGATTTGTTTTTCAGAATCCCGATAATCAGATTGTTTTACCATTAGTTGAAGAGGACTTATCCTTTGGTCTCAAAAATTTAAAGCTTAATAAAGATGAAATTAAGGAGCGTGTAGATGAAATTTTACAGCGCTATGAACTTCAAGATTTCAGAAATCACGCTGTCCATTTATTAAGTGGTGGGCAAAAACAACTCGTTGCTATTTCCAGTGTAGTTGCAATGAAACCAGACTACATTATTTTTGATGAGCCGACGACATTACTTGATTTGCGAAATAAGCATCGCGTTACGCAAGTGATAGAAGAATTACCACAAACGGCAATAGTTGTATCGCATGATTTAGAGTTTTTGAAAAAATTTGATAGAGTGCTGGTTTTTGATAAGGGGGATATAGCAATTGATGATGTACCTTTTGTTGCTATAAAGGAGTATATAAGAAGAATGTCATGATCGGTTTATATATTCCGAGGGATACATTTATTCATAGGTTAAGTCCTGGAGTTAAGTTATTATTTCTTACGGCCTGTGGAACTTTTATAATAATGGTTTCTTCCATAGCGCTTCTTGGGTTATTTCTATTGTTGGTCATCTTATTCTATAGAGTCGCCAAAATCCCTTTCAAAACTGTGATAAAGCAATTTAAATCGATGGGATTGCTTTTAGTTCTTCTATTTGTATTTCAAACTATTTTTAGCGGTTGGCTTACGGGGGTTGAGGTCATATTACGTCTTGTTATCCTCTTTTCTTTATCATCAGTTATTTCATTCACAACAAAAGTTTCAGATATGGTAGATGCAATTGAAGCAGGCCTCCAGCCCTTTCGTTGTTTTGGTATAAATCCATCAAAAGTGAGTATGGTTATCTCTATGGCGATCAGGTTTATTCCTCTTTTGAGTGAAAAGTTTAATGAGGTACATGAAGCACAGCAAGCAAGGGGACTTAATACTAACATTGTCGCTCTTGCGATACCTTTAATTATACGGACTATAAGAATGGCTTCAGAAGTGGCTGAAGCATTGGAAGCGCGTTCTTATGATGCTGATACTATTGATACAGCATCTCATAATAATAAAAGTCTTTATAATAAAAGAAGAATCAAATGAATACAAAAGATTTAGTTTATATTGCTTTATTTGCCGCTATTTATGCTATTTTGGGCCTTTTCCCTTCTATTTATCTTCCTTTTCTTCTAGGGGTGCCTATTACAGCTCAATCGATGGGACCGATGCTAGCAGGGTCTATACTTGGGGCAAAAAGGGGTGCTTTAGCGTCACTCCTTTTTCTTGTTCTTGTTGCGATTGGATTACCTCTGTTGCCTGGTGGTCGTGGTGGAATAAGTGTCTTTTCAGGAATTGCAAGTGGTTATTTAATAGGTTTTCCATTTGCCGCATTTTTTATTGGTTTAATGGTAGAGTTGTTTTGGCAGCGGTTAAATTTTATAACATTATTTATAATAAATACTTTTGGTGGCATTGGGATAGTTTATTCTTTTGGTGTTCCATGGACAGCGTATATGACCAAAGTTTCTTTACTGAAGGTTTTAATGGCTTCATCAGTTTTTTTGATAGGCGATTGTTTAAAAGTGTTGATTGCATCCTTTATTGCACTCGCGATTAAAAGATCTGTTCCTCTAATTTATTCAAAGCATAATAACTAAAATAAATGCATTATATAATATTCATATATCACTATTATTGAATTTAACTATAGTAATTTATGATGTAATTAAAAATTGTAGAATCTAATATGATTCATATAAGTGATATTATTAAAATAAATTATTATAGTATTTTTCTCTATATCTAATGTATTTAAAGTGTACTTTTATAAATCTGATACTTTTTATTAATTGTACAACAATAACGAAATATTTTCCCTAGTGAAGGAATAATTCAGTGAATACAAAAGATTTGATTTATATTGCTTTATTTGCCGCTATTTACGCTGTTTTGAGTCTTTTCCCTCCTATTTATCTTCCTTTTTTGCTGGGTGTCCCTATTACAGCTCAGTCTATGGCTCCGATGTTAGCAGGATCTATACTTGGAGCGAAAAGGGGAGCTTTAGCATCACTTCTTTTCCTTGTTCTTATTGCGATTGGGTTACCTCTATTGCCTAGTGGTCGTGGTGGAATTAGTGTTTTTTCAGGAGTTACGAGTGGTTATCTGATTAGTTTTCCATTTGCTGCATTTTTTATTGGCTTTATGGTAGAATTGCTTTGGCAGCGGTTAAATTTTATAATATTATTTATGATAAATATTGTGGGTGGCATTGGGATAGTTTATTCTTTTGGAATACCATGGGTAGCTTATATGACACAGGTCCCTTTGCTGACAGTTTTAATAAGTTCATTAGGTTTTTTGGTTAGTGGTTTCTTGAAAGTGCTGATTGCATCCTTTGTAGCGTTGACCATAAAAAAAACCGTTCCTCTCATTCATTCGAAAAAAGGGGCAGTTCTGTACTGAAGAACAAATTTTTCCAAATTTCTGTAGATTAAAAAGCACCACGGAATACCATTTTGTTTTGTCTACTTTTTTATTGGTATTTTTATCTGCATAGCTCTCAGAGGTAGCCATACGAAAATTGAATGTTTAGGCACCAAAATTCCTTTTTGCTTTCAGGAGCAGCTCCCAAATAGCCAATTAATATCGTTTTATTTAGCATGCTTGTAAGTTTTATTCGATTTGCATATTATATGCATAAAGCCATAGAATAATTTATTATTTTTTTATATTTTTAGTTAATTAAGCACTAATTTTTAAAGTATTAAATTATATTAATTGTACCAAAACATGGATAATTAAGTGTTTATCTAGAACTCTTGATGTATATAATACCCTTATAAATGTATTAATATAAGGTATAAAAATGAGATTTGAATGGGATGATGCTAAAACAAAAAGTAATCTTAGAAAGCATCATGTAAAGTTTTGAAATATCTGCATATGTTTTTTCTGATCCATTCTCCATGGCTAACCAAGACCGTATTGAAAATAGAGAGTATGGTTATCAAGCTTTAGTGCTTGTGGAGGTTTTTATTACTATTCGTAGCGCATACTGTCCATGACAATAAAGATGGTATAGAGGTAATGCGTATTATTTCAGCTCGACGAGCCAATTTGAAAGAGAGGAAACGTTATAAAGAAGAAAGTTCGTTATGAAATTGAGGTAGGTAACTTATCAGTTTTGACAGATAAACAGAGACTTGAAATTGATAAATTGGCTGTAATGTCGGATAGTGCAATTGATCATAGAGATATTCCGTCACTCAATGATGTGTTCTGGAAAAACGCCGTTTTCAATCCATTCTATAAACCACCCAAAACTGTCACAACAGTGCGAGTGGATTCAGATGTGCTAGCGTGACTTTAAAAGTCAAGGGAAAGGATATCAAATGCGGATTAACGCCATTTTACGTGATGGCATGCTTCGTTTAATGTTTTAATTTTTCCTCCACTTAAAAGCAGGGAAAGGGAGTCATACTCTGAAAATCTAAGCAGCTTTCACTGCAGAGTTCTCTAAAACTCGTATTGCTTCTGCAATTAAAATTTTATAGCTTTAATTCTCAGCTAAACGATTCTAAACAATGAAATATATTTTGGATACACTACCTTCTCATAACCACTAAGATAACTTTGGCAGCACCTACTATCTGATAAGACTATAGACATTGTAATTATGTTAACTTTATGAATACCCTTAACTTCCTTTCTTATAAATATAGAATAGATCCAGCCCCAGAATTAGTTAATAACAGTGGTGCTGATAAATTTTTAGAGGAAGGAACGTACTATTTTAACCGTGATAATCAATGTGCTACCTTAGTAATCGAAAAGTTTTCTGTGAACTCAAAGATCTGCTATTGGATTTATGTTTTAACGGGAGAAAATAGCCCTTATAATCCTGAAGTAATTGATTCTGAAAACGACTTTCAGAATATTCCTAACCCACGTCCTAGAAAATATATTGAACAAAATAAGCAATATTTTGGAGTTTTGATTCCTGTAGAGTTCACTCTTTTTTCTTCAAATAAAGAGTTAAATAAATTCTTGCAGCTACACTACAAAAAATCTTTCCCCTCGAAAATGATTGATATCTCAGCTGATATTATTGGTAAAGAAGAGTTCGAAAAAAAATTGCTTTTAATTAAAGAGATAAAACTGAAATATACACAACCAAAACAATCAGACTTTTTTGCAATGCAATCAGAAGGCAACTTGCTAAAGATGGCTAAACTTGTGTTGGGTGAATTTCCCACGGATGATTATACTGAAATAGAATTCGGCTTGGATATAAAGTTTAAAGAAAGAAATAATTTAAAAGAGTTTTTTTTGAACTTTTTTAAAAGATATGAAGTAAATCCCGTATTTAAAAATATAAGTTTTGTTGGAAAGACACATAATAATTTTGATATAATATTTAATACTGAAAATTTTCAACATAAATTTGCTATTAAAACAATTAAAAATGATAATGGTATGTATAATGAAGTAAATATAAAAGAAAAATTAAAGCATGAAATCTTAAATTTTACTGTATCTATTTAATAGAGCTCTGTAGCGTGTAAATAGATAGATTTATTAAACTGCGTGTACGTGACATAAGAAAGAATACACAGACTAAAAAAAAGTACCAAAGTATAATATTTGCATATCCAAGAGCAATATCTAAGTACCAAAGTACGGTGTCTAGTGAAAAAGAAAACTTGTGCTCCACGTACTTAGAAATGACAGGCAAAGAAATAGTTTCTTTATAACTACTTGGGAAAATTAAAACGACAAGCGCTAAAATTATTAACTTTAGGAGACTGTGCATATACTGTTGTAACTCACATGTTAATTTCTTCCAACCTGTTGTATTGCCGCATTTATATTGTGGGTTGTTTTGCAATTCAGAGGGTATATTAGAATTGCATAAAATTGCAAAAACAGTTGTGACTATCACCAAAGAAATAGACGCAAATGTCAAAATACTCTGAATAAAGTCAAGATTTTTTCTTATTCCTGAAAAACATACAAATATAAAAATTATAACGCCAAACAAGGCTTTTCTCTGCTTATTTGTAAACATATTTATTTCCTGTGGAAAAATTATGATCTCAATTTCTTAAATTATTTTCTGATATAAAAATACAATCTATCTTTTAGTTCTTTTAGCATTCGCTTTTCTTTTAATAGCAATGTCTTCTATTGCATCCAGTTGCTTTTAATATTTTAGTTAACCTCATCTATGATTTATCTATATTTGATGATAGCTTTAAACACAGAGCTCCATAATCCCAAACTCTGGCTTGCATTTTGATACTCAAATTCACCTTTCAAAAAAGCCCATAGCACTGGCAACCCTTTCATAAACATTAAAGAGAAGCTCTGTTATTTCAAAAATACATGAAAGTAACTCATAATTGCCGCAACATTTTTTGTGCTGATGCTGGCTATTCATGTTTTAAAAAACAAATATTTTGAAATTCGTGTATCCTAAAATCCTTAATTTGTATTAATGGATTTATTTACTTTATAAATTTGATACTATAGAGCCATTTTGGCTTCTAGAAATATATTGTACATTAAAAAAACTTTTTAATCACTCTTTAAATACATATCCAATCCAAAAATGATCAGCACTTTTCACTATTTTGCTATTTTTTAGAAATCTATTTTAAACTCTCCTATTATTAGTTCATGAAGAGTTTTGATTCGTGAAAGAAGATCTTTTTCAATTTCTTCACAATATTTAGAAAAATCTGTTGCTTTTGGAATGATTTTTTTAGACATGCTTTCTACGTTGCTCTGCAAAATGCGTTTTAAGGACTCTTTCAAAATCAATAAGGAAATACCTTTGAGTTCAGTTTGATAAGCTTGAGAAGAGGTGTCGTCGTCCATATCTTTTCGCTTGTGGAAGCTACCACAAGAGAACAAGCGAAAAAGTATTAGAGATATCATCATTTGAAGCTTTTACAGCAATAAACTTGTGAAGCCATAGGCAAGTCTCAAGTGCATTTTCTTCATTCGGTTTTTGTTTTTAATTTTCCATACGACACACGGCTATTTCAGGCTATTACTTTGGGTTGATTAAGATTTGTAAGGAAAGTTGATTAGCAAGCAGTTAAGGCTGAGTTTAAAGACTGGGATTATAAAACCCAAGGGCTGACAGAAGCCGGTGCGGCTATCGTGGCCTTGGCAGTCACGGGGGCGGTTACGGGCGGAGCAGCCTCGGGCGCTGCCAGTGCCATTACCGGTGCTTTGGGGCTTGGCTCGAGTACGGCCATGAATGCGGCGATACAGGCAGGTGTCCAAGCACTGATTAACAAAAGCGCTGTGGCTCCTGTCAATAATCGCGGCAATATTGCTGGTGCCTTGCATGAGTTAGGCTCTTCAAAAAATATTTTAGGTATTGTCTCGTCGATGTTAACGGCGGGCTTAACCAGCCAAATAACGGAAATGGCAGGTGTTGGACAATCTTTGCCAAAAACCGCTCCTTTTGTCGATCGTATCGCCAGTGAAGCGGAAAAGAACCTGATTAAAACCGCCATTGGCACAGGCGTGCAAACGGCTCTTGAGGGTGGCTCTCTTGACAAGAACTTTTTTAACAATCTGCGCATTGCCCTGTCTGATACGGTTGGCAAATTGTTGGCGGAAGAAATCGGTACCGCCAAGGCTGAAGGCAAAATAGATACGGTAACACAGATTGTTGCTCATGCTGGTCTTGGCTGTTTAAAAGGCGCTGTTTCGAACGGTGCTTGCTCTACCGGTGCTATTGGCGGGGCTGTGGGCGAAACCACAGCTATGCTCCAGTTTCAATTGTGGGTGCAAGGCATTATGAAAGAGGAAATGGGGGATCTAAACGGTCGCACTCCAACTGCGGAAGAGCAAGCGCGTATAAACGCAAAGATTGATGCGCAGTTTGCTGACTTTAGAGATCACACCATTGATGTTGCACGGGCTGTGGGGGGCTTTACTGCTGCTCTTGCTGGTGGTGATGTCAATACTGGCGCGGATGCCGCTGGAAATGCTGCGGAGAATAATTTTCTTCCTGCGGTAGCAGCATTAACAGCATTCATTGTGTCGCTTACACTAGAAGAGTTGGCAGCTCTGTCTCTTTTTATGGCTGGCGGAGCAACTATTATTGGATTCTCTAGCAATGGGACGGCTATAATGGATTTCCTTGGTTATTTGTTTGCATCGAAAAATGCAGAAGAAGACAGCGAAAAAACAAACCAAAGTAACAAAGAAGAAAAAAACAAAGCTTCTCAGAAGGAAAGTAAAAATAAGACAAAAAACGGAAACAATAAAGAAACACAAAAAAGAAACACAAAACAATAATGATGGAAAGGGTAACATACTTGAACAAGTCAGGAAGCATCATGATAAAAAATAAGAATTAAAGGATGAAGGATGTATAGTATGCGAGACAGAAATAGTATTCAAAAATAAGACGGGTAAGGGGTAGTAAAATCTCGTGCGGACTTTGTTTATATAAAGGATGGTAAAATAAACATTAGAGAAGTAAAACGGGAAAGAATGCTAAATTAAGTAAAGAACAAAAGATTTTGAAAGAGGCATATAAAGAAGGAAATGCTGAGTCCACAAAAGAAAAATTTATAATTTTTTTAAAGAGAACAAAGAGTTATTAGAGGCATATCAAGAATCGTTCAAAGATTTTAAAGGAAATGGTAAAGAATTAAACGAGGCTAGTAAAGAATGGATTAAAGGACAATTGAATAATAAGTTAGACAAAACTGACGTTAACGTTTTTCATTATCCAGGACTTTTTGAATGAAAGTGAATAGCGATGCGAACTAAAGACGTGACAGAGATTTTAAAAACGCTTGGCTGGGAGACGAAAGATCAACTATTATTTACAGTGGTAGAACAGTATTAGCGTGAATAAACTGCGACTTATGGAGAATAATCTATGAACTTTTCGTTAAAAAAAATACATCGCCCTGATATTATTTATGTGGAGAAAGGTGTATTAAAAGTTATTGATATAAAAACTGGTAATTTTCAATTAACAGAATGTCAAAAAGATTTTGAAATAGCGTATAAAACAGGAGATGCAAAACCTTTTGGAAAAATTATGAAACGCTATCTAGGGGAAAATAAGGAACAGCTTAATAAATACCAAGAAGATTTGAAAAAATTCGAAGGAGATGCAGAGCTTCTGAAAGAAGTTTAGAGACAATTGGAGTGAAAATCAAATAAACAAAGAGTGGAATAGAATAATTCCTTATACAGTTAGCTGTTATCCGGCGGTTGGAGAAGAGTGAAACATTATGCAAACTAAAGATGCAGCAGAAATATTAAAAAGTCTGGGCTGTGAGCTCTATCGTGATGAAGTAGGCGATACATTTGCCTATTATTATCTTCCGGATCGCATTGTGGATTTGAGCTATGGTGTGAAACATGAAACGGATGGTGAAAAATTTTGGTTATTAGCTAGTCTCACAACTGCTTTTTATAGTCTTGCTTGTGAATATTCTAGGGGGCAAAAGTCACGGTATGGATATATACTCTATCCAGAAATAGGTGATTTCGGGGTTACTGTACCGGATCTTTCAGAAAGTCATATTGAATCTGCTTTAAACAAAGTCATTACTTGGGCAAAAACACGAAATATTAAACAAAAATTACATGAAGAAGCTGCTAATCATTCTCTTGTTGCAAAGGCTCTTCTCGGCGAGATAGAAGCTTTAAGGAGTTATGAGTCTACGCCCAAAATAAACGTATCAGAATTTTCTGATTATAAAATGATGACGTGGAATGAACGCTTGCTTCTTTTTGCACAGGCCTATAAAAATGGGGAATTAGACGATATTCTAACGCGCAATAAGCCAAAACAGCGCTCGATAAATCTCATCGCAGCAAGTCGCATCCTCAAAACGCGAGGATGGATTGCTATGGAACCTGAGAGAATGTTTCTCTTTTTGCCAGACCGTTTTATTCAATTTGATTTTGGCTTTATACGTCTTCATGATAATTACAATGTTCGTCTTGAAGCTGAAATATCTAATGAAGAGATTTCTGTAGCTTGCAAATATATTCACTATAGGAGAGAATATAATTGGATACGACCTACGAATATTTATCGGTCTTTTAACACAATTGGAGGAGGTTTTTTAGTGGTTTTGGCAAGGAAATTGATATTTGTGTAGAGGAATTGAATGAGCAAGAGTTAACAAAAATCTCTGAGCGGATAATACAGTGGGCACGTGCCCAAGATTTACAAGCATCAATAGAAAGAAAAACACGTGTTCAAAAGTATAGCTACAATATAGATATAGTCTGGCATTTGGCTTGTTTAGCGTTGACAGGTCGAATTGATATCCTGAAATCTTATAAAAATTTTCTAGAAGCTGGTACGATTTCTGAACATTTGGATGATGATGAAGTAGAAAAATATGTTAACCATGCCGTTGAATTTGCTGAAAAACATCTGAAAATCCTTAATGAGCGAGAGGCAGCAGAAGCACATCTTAGTCCACAAGTTTTGATTACTTTCAATAAAGTTGCAGAGCAATTAAAAGAAATGGGTTGGACAGTTTATCGTGATAAAAACTACAATCGCAATGCTTATTTTGTAAGTAAAGACCGTATCATCAATATAATGTATAACCTTCAAAGTGATGAAGAAGAGCCGATTGTTGTATTTAAGGCTTCCCTTTCAACACTTAGTTTTTCTACGGCTCATAGAGAGATTTTCTATAATATGCCTCAATATATAGCCATCAAAGAAGCAGAAGAAGTTTATACAGTTTCTAGTACTGAATTGGATGAAGGCAAGCTAAAGGAGATTTGTACAGATATACTTGAGTGGGCTGATCGGCAAAATGTCAATCAGATCATTTATAATTATGTAGCTTTTCCCCCAGACAGTGAACTTGATCTTGTAGCGCGTCACCTTATTGCGCTTGTTTTGATTGGGGATGTTGAAAAGCTCAAATCTTATAAGGAGAATTTTAGAAAGGGAAATCCTTTAGGTTTTGTGGAAGAAATCTCAAAATATAGAATTGATAATCTCCTCACTCTTGCACGGGGTTATCGAGCAGGTTTTCCGAAAAATGCACCGATTTTAAGCTTGGATCCGCAAACAGCATATGTTGCTTCCAAAACTATTGCTGTTGAGGCGACAGAGGAAGCAGATGACATTGATGATCGTCTCACCATGGAAAGTGCTCATGCACTTTTAAAAAGCTTAGGTTGGTCAACCGAGAAAATCAATGAGAATGACCATATGGCAACCTATCAATTGGCTGATCGTGAAGTAGACATTCTTTATAACGACGAAATTGCCAAAGACTACCCGCAATTTGATAGCGCCTTTTTGATTAGCACCGGTATTCTTTCCGCTGCTTGTAAATTCATTGATCCTACCCACACGGAAGATATCCCAGATATACAGCTTAATTTTGAAGCCAAGGGACTGGAAATCTTTGAACCAGAAGTCACTACGGATCGTTTAACGCAGGCGCTTGATGATGCGCTAGAGTGGGCTCTCAAAGAGATTAACCTTTCTCAAAGGTTTTGCTCTGATTATGGTATAGCTCCTTGGGAAAAGGATGCAACGGATAAGGGAGATGATACGGATTATGCTTTGCTTCATCTTGGCGCTCTTGCTTTGTTGGGTGATTTTGAGACCTTGCAATCTTATCAGCAAAGCTTTACGACAGGGTCCACCTAGGCTTTGATGAGAGCATCAACAAAACCCACCTTGAACGTGCATTAGCTTTAGCTAAAGAAGTAGCAAAGGTGAAGCAACTGAGTTACGCTTTGATTGAACGGGTAGCAAAAGATTTTGATGATCACTCAGAGCTTTCTAGCGAGGAATAACCTCGCTCTTGGAAGGAGAGTTTATTTAAGTCTATTAGAACAAAGAATAAATTGATTATTTTGAAAAAATCGAGGGGATTATGAATCATGAAATGGATAAAGAAAAAAAGTATGGGGGCAGCTGAGCCGGTGGAATTTAAAGGTCAAAAAGTTTATCAGGAAGATGAAATGTTTAAGCCTGAAACAGTTTCTTCTTGGAAAGAAAAAGGACACATAATAACAGGTACAAATGTGGAAAGAATGGTATTAGGAAGAGCTCCTATTGGAGTCGATTGTAGGCCTATTATGTTACATCCTGTGACACAAGAACAAGATAGTCCTCTTGTTGAGGTTCTCTACTCATTTTATCAAGGCAGGAGTTTGCTTACTCCTATGAATCCAAAGACAAATTTTATCAGAAAAATTATTTGTTGGATTTCAAAAAAAATTCCTAAGTAGGAAAAAAAGAAAAAGTAATTATTGCAAATATTGGAGTAATGTCCCAAAAAGGCGCTCTCTAAACTTTAATGATCACCTCCTTTAATTCCATCATATATTGTAAATGCGAGATGATTGTACAGAGACAGATAAGAAAAGAGCTCCTTCAAGAACATATCTCTTATGATTTTATCAATCTCATCCCAATTCCATTGGCTATAGTAGAAAAAGATTGATCATTAGAAACACTCATTATGAGTAAAAACACGCTGTGACTTATGGAGAAAAATTTATGAAAAGTTATACTTTATCGGATGTTGCACAATATGTTGATATGCATAGTCATGTTATTAATTTTGGTACTCAAGATAATGCACCTGATGAGGTGCGGATTAAAACAGCTGAGAACGCTCTTGGTTTACAATTTACCTCTTCCTATAAGAATTTTTTAAAAAATTATGGAGGAGGAGAAATTGGAGGTGAAGAAATATTCAGTATTTATGAAATCTGCGCAGGTATTCCTGCTGGTGATATTGTTTACCGAAATTTGCTCGATAGAAGAGATGGCTTTACGGACCCCAAACAACTTGTTATCTGCACAACTGATTTTGGTGAAACATTTTATTTTGATTATACGCAGTTTCGGGATGGTGAATGCCCACTCTATCTCAAGTATACATCTGAAGATTCCGAATATTACGCAAGTAATTTTTATGAATTTCTCTGCAAAAGAATTAAAGAGTATGCAGGGGAAGATTCATGAAAACTTATACCTTAGATGATGTTATACAACTAGTTGATAAATAGGATAATTGCGATTTATTGCTTGTTATGAAAACATCTAAAAAGAGATTGATCATTATAAAGATTAGCAAAATCCCTTTTAATAGACCGTGTCAGTGTTGTCAGTTCTTTTTAGAGCCTATATTATTTTTTTAAATAAGGAAAATTTAAAAAATTTATATTTCAATAAGTTATCATTTTAAAAACATAACTCATATCAAGAGTACAATCTTTAAAGATAACCAATGATGTGAGTTGAATAAAACTTATCAGTTATGTGTCAGTAAATTGAACTGACAAAATAGATTATTTTAGTGAGTAATTAACGCGTGTCTTATGAAAAGCGTATGAAAGTAAAAACTGATTACGTTATCAAAATCCCTTTTATGAATTTTTATAAGTTCATTTGAATAGATAAACTTATGATTTTAGTGAGTGATTAAAATGTGCTTTATGAAAATCATGTGATCCTTTAAAGCCTTTTAAAAGAAAGGGATTATAATCATAATAAATGCGATCAAGATCATTATGGTTATGAATTTTGAGGTTTTTGAGTATTCCTTTTGACCCCGTTTATATATTTTTTTAATAAACAACCTATAAACACAACCCACGATATATTTTTGAAGGTATTTTGAGGGTTTAAGAAACCTTCAAAGCCTATAAGTAATATAAGAAAATGAATATACATAACTCTCTTTAACAAAGCTTTTGAAAACAATAAAGCTATCATTTTAGATTACGATATTAGCTTTTAAAGCAATCCAAAATACAGTGTTTTAAAAGTCAAATGATTTCTTTTTAGAATAACGCATGATAAATTATCCTTTTAAAGATTGTATGTAAGCTATTTATAAAGGGGGTATAGAGCCTATAGGTATAAAACCTTATACCCCTTTGTGAGTTTAGCATGCCAAGTCTATTCAGTTCCTCTTATTTCTAATTTTGGTAGTTTTTTCACGATTTTCATTGTTTCTAAACTTACGCTAATAACCCTTTGAAACAACTCCAATGGGTAAGCAGGATTTCCAACGGTTTTAACAGCATAGTGATTGGCATCATTAACAATGCCACTCTTTTTATCTGTCTTTACACATTGACGCCCCATAACCCATTCAAGAGCGGGCTTGCCATTGACGATATACTCATAAGCTTCAAGAGGGATATCTGTCATGATGATATTGCTATTGTAAATAACAGTGGTTTTATCCTTTTCCTTACTATTCTCAGCGAATTTCATTTCAGTCACATAATAAAACTATTCGGGATTAGAGATATCAGTCAGTTTTGGATTACCCTTTTTAAAGGTCACGGGATAAGGTTCTACTTTTTCATAACTCACGTGTAAATACCCCAATTCACGCCTTGTTACAACAGGGCTCCGTTTTCATATGAGTTGGTTAATTCTTATCAAAAGAATCAAAACGAAGCTTATTAAATCCATTTTGAACGAATTGAGAAAAAATGCAGAAAAATGCTAAAAAAAGCGGATATTTTTTTCAAAAGGGGTTTTAAAGCTTGTTTATCAACAGCCCATGACATGGGATAAGATCAGCAAACTAGTGAAATTTGCTGTTCGTTTTATGGAAAAAAGACAAATTTGATATGTGCTTTTAAGATATCATAATGAGTATTTTGATAGGTTTTATGAGTCAC
>NZ_JBHIQG010000015.1:0-2627 GCF_042196425.1 Bartonella sp. AD328YNZD
TTGAATGTTTTATATTAAATAAATCGTGATAATTAATCACGGTTTATTTATTTTTTTTAATCTTAATGACATTGATAAGTTTATCCTTTTATATCATTAAGATATTGTTTTGTGGATGCCAGTATATGGTGCATTAAATTCAGCTAATCAGTTGCTTTTTAAATTTACTTAAATTTTTTCCTCTTCAAAATGCGCATTTTAGCTAAGTTTGTGGTTGATATTTTTTTATGATGAAAACGCGAATGCATTAATTGAGATATCCATAAACTTTGTATATCAACTCAAAAAATACAAGGTCACACAATCTTACGACTATTTGTGGGTTTTATGTTGATGAACTGAATAAGTATAGCGATGCGTCTTACAAATATTTGCAAAAATGCTTTTATTGGAATCTTTTAATCTCTTTGTGGTTTACAATTCATTTTATCATTTTATCTTAAGCAAAGAGAATGTGAATTCATTTCTATTTCTCTATTTTATCTGAGAAGGGTGGAGTTATACGAATGTCAAAAAAAGTCATGATCGTGGAAGATAATGAGCTTAATATGAAGTTATTTCGCGATCTTGTAGAAGCGAGTGGTTATGAAACCGTTGAAACGCGTAATGGTCTTATGGCATTAGATTTGGCGCGTTCATCAATGCCATCTCTTATCCTTGTGGATATCCAGTTGCCAGAGGTCTCTGGAATAGATGTTATTAAACAATTAAAAGAAGATGAAGAACTTCGATCAATCCCCGTTGTTGCTGTAACAGCTTTTGCTATGAAAGGCGATGAGGAGCGAATTCGTGCCAGTGGATGTGAAGAATATATGTCAAAGCCTATTTCTGTCCCTCATTTTATCACAATGGTAAAGCATTTCTTGGACTAAAGCTTGTTAAGTGGTGATAGAAAAAGCATTGAAAAGCTTATAAGATTGCTAAAGTTGTCGCGTAAATATTTTTGTGCTTCAGCACGTGGATATATTACAAGTTAGTAAAACAGATTTTAAAAATTGAAACTGAAGTTTTGAATTTTTTCGGTCTATTTTTCTTGCCTTTTATCTTAAGAGAAGGGATTGTTTTGCATTCTTGTTTTTTCTAATCGGTATAGATTTGTTCCTACATTCATCTAAAAGTTTGTTTTAGTAGGGGAAAAAGCCCCGTTTTTGTCCGAGGCTTTATGCATTGCAAAAATTGAAATTAACGCTTTGAGAATTGGAAAGAACGACGTGCTTTTGCTTTACCGTACTTTTTACGTTCAACAACACGGCTATCACGGGTAAGAAACCCACCTTTTTTCAAGATTGAGCGAAGTTCTGGTTCGTAATAGGTTAAAGCTTTGGAAATGCCATGGCGCACTGCACCGGCTTGTCCGGAAAGACCACCGCCTGCAACGGTTGCAATAATATCAAATTGGGTATCCCTATTTGTTGCAACAATTGGTTGACGAAGAATCATTCTAAGAACAGGACGAGCAAAATATTTGTCAAATTCCTTATTGTTGATCGTGATTTTTCCAGAACCTGGTTTAATCCATACACGTGCAACAGCGTCTTTACGCTTTCCTGTTGCGTAAGCACGTCCTTGTGAATCAAGCTTTTGCACGTGAACAGGAACAACATTTTCATGTGTTTCTGTAATACTTGTTACTATGCTAAGCTCAGAAAGAGAATTAATTTCAGCCATAATCAAGCAATCCTTTTGTTTTTGCGGTTTAAAGCACCAACGTCAAGAGATTCAGGCTGTTGTGCTTCATGTGGATGTTGGTTTCCAGCATAAACACGCAGATTCTTCAATTGACGGCGACCAAGAGGCCCACGAGGAATCATACGTTCTACCGCTTTTTCAATAACGCGTTCGGGAAAACGCCCCTCAAGAAGTTGACGTGCTGTACGTTGTTTTATTCCACCAATATAGCCGGTATGCCAATAATATTTTTTATCCGTATATTTTTTGCCAGTGAGAGCTATTTTATCTGCATTAATGACAATAACGTTGTCACCATCATCAACATGTGGAGTAAATGTAGCTTTATGTTTGCCACGTAAGCGGTTCGCAACAAATGTGGCAAGACGACCTAAAACAAGGTTTTCTGCGTCAATAATAACCCATTTTTTCACCACTTCAGTTGGCTTTTGTGAAAAAGTTGCCATAGAAGTATCCTTTATTAGAACCCTTTTAATATAAGGGAATTTTTACTGTTTTGCGTTGAAAATTGTTACCATAGCGAAATATTTAACGCATACTACTTGCTCTGATATAATGTCTTTTGATTGACGTCAAGAGAAAATAAAAACTTTATAAAACAGCATGTTATGAGAGAGGTATTATAATACCATATTAAAGAAGTTTGTGGATCATTTAAATTTAAAATGAATGTTGCAAAAGACTATTTTATCTTTAACGCATGATTGTATTTTATCGTTCTTCATTATAAAATAAACAATAATGCAGTCGCCTCGTTATTTTCTCAATGTTGAATCTTCTGCTTGTGGTCAAGCTTGGTTAGATGCCCTTGATGTTCAAGGGATAAATAATGCGCGCGCTATTTCTCAAAAATTTGGTTTTCCAGATCAGCTAGCTCGAGTACTTTCAGCAAGAGATGTGGATGAAGCTGAGGCTGTTGCTTTTATTAATCCAACATT
>NZ_JBHIQG010000015.1:2727-22491 GCF_042196425.1 Bartonella sp. AD328YNZD
ATTGTTGAAGGCTATGGTCCGAATGAACAAGCAATGAGGATGCTTGTGCAAGAAGGCGCTCGGTTAATTATCACTGTTGATTGTGGCGCAAACAGTCCAGATGCCGTAAAAGCAGCTAGGCTTGCTGGGGCTGATGTTGTGATTTTAGATCATCATCAAATGTCAGAGATTCATCAAGAAGCTATTGCTCTTGTTAATCCTAATCGTCCTGATGATTTTTCTGAACAGGGTCATTTATGTGCAGCGGGTGTTGTCTTTGTTACATTAGCTTGGGTTCATCATTTACTGCGGAAAAAACAATTCAAAGGGAAACTGCCTGATCTTCTCAGTATGCTTGATCTTGTTGCATTGGCAACCATATGTGATGTTGTTCCATTACAGGGGGTTAACCGTGCTTTTGTGATAAAAGGGCTGCAAGTTGCTCGTTCTATGCATAATCTAGGAATAACAGCTTTAACAAAGGTTGCACGAATAGGGGAGCCGCTTAATAGTTTTCATTTAGGTTTTTTATTAGGTCCTAGAATTAATGCAGGAGGGCGCATTGGTGATCAAGCTTTGGGAGCACGTTTGCTTAGTTGTGAGAATAAAGATGAAGCGGACAGAATAGCAGAACAATTAGATCGGCTTAATCAAGAACGCCAAGAAATGGAGAACATTCAATTAGCACAAGCGGAATCTTATATTACTTCTCTTTATCAAGATCAAGAAATACCATTGTCGCTTGTAATTTCTCATAAAGAATGGCATCCGGGAATTATTGGTATTCTTGCTTCCCGTCTCAAAGAGCGTTTTTTTTGTCCTGTTTTTGCTATTGCTTTGAAAGAAGATGGAAATGGCATAGGGTCGGGACGCTCAATTAATGGTATAGATTTAGGAGCACTCGTTCGTGAAGCTGTTACATTAAATTTATTAGAAAAAGGAGGGGGACACAGTATGGCAGCAGGAATTACAATTCAATCAACAAAAATTGAAATTTTTCGAAAATGGCTAGAAGAAAAAGTTTCTTTAATGGTTTCACAGTTGCGTGCAAAAAAATCTCTTAGTATAGATGGTTCTCTTTCTGCTTCCGGTGTTAATGAAGCGCTGTTTGAATTGCTTGAAAAAGCAGGGCCATTTGGGGCAGGGAATGCAACACCTGTTTTTGTTCTTCCCTCTCATCGACTGGTGAATCTATCTGAAGTTGGTAAAGGACATCTTCGCCTCATTGTATCTAATGTTGAAGGAAAAAAACTACAAGGAATAGCTTTTCGTGCTGTAGGGACATCACTTGGTGATTTTCTTTTTGAAAATATTGGTGAAATGATTCATTTAGCTGGTCATCTTAGTTTGAATTATTGGAATGGAACGATCAATCCGCAACTGCGCGTGATTGACGCAGCCGCAGTGGTTTGAAAGGGATATTTTTTATATTAGATGTCTAGATTAGAAGCAAAAGTAGAGTTTTCTTGTATGAAACGAAATCGTGCTTCTGGTTTTGTTCCCATGAGACTTTCTACAGTCTTTTTCGTTTCTTGTATTTCCACGGCATCAATAGAAACACGAAGCAATGTACGTTTTTGAGGATGCATAGTCGTTTCTTTAAGTTGTTCTGCGCGCATTTCACCCAGCCCTTTAAAACGCCCGATTTCGATTTTAGCTTTTCCAGTAAATTCAGTTTTGAGCAATTCATCCTTATGAATGTCGTCACGAGCATAAGCAACTTTTCCTCCTTGCGATATTCTATAAAGGGGAGGGACGGCAAGATATAAATGTCCCTGATGAATAAGGTCAGGCATTTCTTGAAAGAAGAAGGTAATGAGCAGTGACGCAATATGAGCACCATCAACATCAGCATCTGTCATGATGATAATACGTTCATATCTGAGATCTTTTTCACGATACTTGGAGCGTGTTCCACATCCAAGAGCAAGGATAAGATCGCTAATTGTTTGGCTTGAGTTCATTTTTTCATGTGCAGCACTAGCGACATTTAAGATTTTACCACGAAGAGGTAAAATTGCTTGGTTTGCTCTATTTCTTGCTTGTTTAGCAGATCCTCCTGCAGAATCCCCTTCAACAATGAATAGTTCAGCACCCAAAGCATGGTTCTGGCTACAATCTGCAAGTTTACCGGGCAGACGTAATTTACGGACAGCAGTTTTTCGACTTATTTCTCTATCTTGGCGTCGTCTAACACGTTCTTCAGCACGTTCGATAACCCAATCGAGAAGTTTTGTTGCTTCTTGTGGGGAATTTGCTAACCAATGATCAAAAGGATCGCGGATTGCATTCTCAACGATACGCTGTGCTTCAATGGTTGCTAATCGATCTTTTGTTTGTCCAACAAATTCAGGGTTACTGATAAAGACTGAAAGTATTGCGGCTGTTGAAATCATAATATCGTCAGACGTAATAATTGCTGCGCGCTTGTTTCCTATTAACTCAGCGTAGGATTTCAATCCACGCAAAAGAGCTTGGCGTAATCCTATTTCGTGTGTTCCGCCTTCTCCTGTAGGAATCGTATTGCAGTAAGATTGCACACAAGAATCACCACCATGCCAAGCGATCGCCCATTCAACGCAGCCATGGCCGTTATTTTGTTGTGTTTTGCCAGAAAAAATTTCTGACGTTACTCGATATTCATCTTTTAGTGACGCAAGTAAATAGTCTTTAAGCCCATCGGGAAAATGAAAAACAGCTTTTTCAGGAATATTTTTTGCGCCTTCAAGTATGACGGGATCACAACACCAGCGAATTTTTACGCCACCAAAAAGATAGGCTTTGGAGCATGTCATCTTATAGATTTTTTCTGGATCAAAAGCTGCTTTTTCACCAAAAATTTCATGATCAGGATGAAAACGAACGCGCGTACCACGACGATTATAAACATCTCCCAGATCTTCCAATCCAGATTGAGGAATACCGCGTGAGAAACGTTGGCGGTACAGTTTTCGTTCTCGTGCAACTTCAACTTCCATATCATCAGAAAGAGCATTGACGACAGAAATTCCTACTCCATGAAGCCCACCAGCAGTTTGATAAGCTTTTCCATCAAATTTTCCGCCTGAGTGGAGTTGTGTCATAATAACTTCAAGAGTAGATTTCTCAGGCATTTGAGGATGATTTTCGACAGGAATACCGCGTCCATTATCTGTAACGGTTATATAACCGTTCCTATCTAATGAGACTTCAATAGAATCTGCATAACCCGCAACAGCTTCATCCATCGCGTTATCAATAATTTCGGCAAATAAATGATGAAGTGCTTTACTGTCTGTTCCACCAATATACATTCCAGGGCGTAAACGTACGGGCTCTAACCCCTCAAGTACTCGAATAGAGAGAGCATTATAGTCATCTTCTTGCATATCTTTCGCACTTTTTTTTGAAATCATCGCTTTTGATTTCATTGGAGACTGCAGAGTGCTTTCTTTTGTATTTACCCGAGATTGGGCTTTATTTAAAACACTAAAAAGATCCTTGTTGTTATCGCTCATAGCGTTTAACTATCCACCTCATAAAATATTTATTAAAATAAATTTTATGCCTGTTTTTTATTTAAAAATCAATGCACTTAGGAAACATCAATTGTTGGACCAAAAATTTCTTCAAAAGCGTGTTTGAGAGCGATATCAATATCATACATTGTTACAGAGTACCCTAGATCAAGAAAGCTTGTTACACCATGGTTTGTAATTCCACAAGGAACAATTCCTGAATAATGGGCTAAATTAGGATTAACATTGATAGAAACTCCATGAAAGCTTATCCATTTGCGCACTCGAATGCCAATAGCTGCAATTTTATTTTCAGAAGAAAGATCATTTTGTTTTGATGGGCAATGAGGCTGTTTAATCCAGACACCAACGCGATCTTCTCGTCGTTCGCCTTTAATATTAAAATTTGCAAGCATCTGTATGATCCATTCTTCTAATGCACTAATGAAAGCACGAATGTCTTGTTTTCGGCGTTTAAGATCAAGCATGATATAAGCAATACGTTGTCCTGGACCGTGATATGTAAATTCACCTCCACGTCCTGCTTCATAAACAGGGAATAAATGGGGTGCTAAAAGATCTTTTTTGTTGGCACTCGTCCCCGCTGTATAAAGGGAAGGGTGTTCAAGAAGCCAAACTTGTTCATGTGCGGTTTTTGCAAGAATTTTTTCTACACGTTCTTGCATATAACGCAGAGCTTCAGGATACTCAACTAGATGATCACTTATCTTCCATTCAACTGGTGGATTGCCTAGAATTGCATTAAAATGATGTGATAAGTGATTACGATCCGTATGTTTCAATTCAAATGTCATTAGTAATATTTATCTTGATGTTTGAGTTTATATTGTAATCAGAAAAATAAAAAAAGAATAAAATTAAGAGATAGTTTATAAGAAGTGCAATGAATTTTATAAAAAAATCGTTATATGCTCGTTTTACCATCTTCCTGTTGCACCGCCACCACCTGATGATCCACCACCACCCCTAAATCCCCCTCCACCTCGAGGACCTCCGAACTTTCCACCAGGATATCTGCCACCGGCACTTAAGTTAAGAAACCAAGGTGTGAAGATAATCCCCATCCAAAGATACTTTTGTGGGCCTACTTTTTTACCAAAAATCATTGCAAGAATGGGCAAACCAACGACTATAAAGAGAATGAAAAACATGATTGTATTGATAATCATTTCTTCTTTTTCAGCTTGTTTACGTTGTTCTTCAACAGATTTAGCTTTTTGATTGATTCGAAAAGAAAAATCAGCATCACTTTGTGTGATTACTTTGATAATTGCATGAACCGCTTCGACAATCCCTTTTTGATAATTTCCTTCACGAAAATTAGGAATCATGAAGCTATTAATGATGACAGAAGAAATGGCATCTGTTAGTTCTCCTTCCAGACCGTAGCCTACTTCGATACGTGCTGTGCGTTCATTTGGTGCAATGACCAGTAATACACCATTATTGATCTTCTTTTGGCCTAATCCCCATGTACGAAAAAGAGAATTGCTGTATGTTTCTATATCATTGCCCGAAAGAGTAGGGAGTGTGACAAGAACAATTTGATCTCCCGTTTTCTCTTCGAGTGCTGCCAGTTTTTTTATCAAGTCTTCCTTGGTTGCATTATCGAGCAAATGAGCTACATCATTAACATACCCTGTTAAATGAGGAAATTTTATTTGCGAACAAGCGATACTTCCCAATGCAGCAACTAAATACAGAGAGCAGATAAAAGCCCATAATTTTGGAAATACAATACGTTGCAAAGAGTATCGAAATAGTTTCATTAATTAAAATTAACCTTTGGTGTTTGTTGGCTATCTGTATCGATGGTAAAAGTTGGCATGGGTTTAGCATCGCGAAACCATAACTTTGCCCAAATCATCGTCGGCATTGTTTTGAGTGCAGTATTGTAGGCACGTACTGTTTCAATATAATCGCGGCGCGCAACGGAAATACGGTTTTCTGTTCCTTCTAATTGTGACTGAAGAGCAAGAAAGTTTTGGTTTGCTTTAAGATCCGGATAGTTTTCAACAACAGCCATAAGCCGCGAAAGTGCACTTGATAAGTTTGCTTGATTTTTGAGATATTGCTGCATAATTTCTGGATTATTCAACATATCTGCATTAATATTGACTTGCGTTGCTTTAGCACGTGCTTCAATTACATTTGTGAAAACGCTTTGTTCATGAGCTGCGTAAGCTTTAACTGTTTCTACAAGATTAGGGATGAGGTCTGTACGACGTTGATATTGATTGAGCACTTCACTCCATGCGGCGTGTGCTTTTTCTTCATTTGTTGGTATCGCATTGAATCCGCAACCACTTAAAAATGGCACTAACCATACCAAAAAAATAATAATTGAAAATCGTTTTAATATTCTAAACATTGAAGAAGTTTGTACATTTAACATAAAGATGTCTCCACAGATATTTTATGTATTATATAGAGTCTTTTTTCTTGGTGGAAAGTATTTTGAAATTTATAAACAGGCGTATTTATCAATAAATTGATATCTCTATGCGTTTTAGGTACGCTTAAGTGACTTGTTGATATTAAAATAATAATAGTAATATAGATGTCATCTTATAAAAGATCAATAATATTTATATCAATTATTATTACAGAAAATTATATTATTTTCGTAGGAGTTTTGGATTTCGCAACGTGCAGATAATAATTGGAAAAGAGAAAAATGTAAGGATCAATTTTATAGAAAAATAGAAGGTAAGGGCAGTTCTTATTTTCTTCCTTTAGAAGTTATGCTTAACGTATTGGATAAAAATACTTTTTAATTATGTATATCAGCAACTGTAAGGAGAGACAAAGTTCTATGATAGAAAGTGTCCAACAGCAAAGTGAAAAATTTGACGGATTGGCTGATGATTATAATCGCTATCGTCCTCGCTATCCCCTTACTTTATTTAAGACCATGCTCTTTCCTTTTAAGAACAAAAAGAATTTGTCCATCGTGGATGTAGGCGCTGGGACAGGCATCGCATTAGAGGGGATTGTTAAATTTTTAGGCAACGAGCACCAATATCATGCTATTGATGTATCGGAAGATATGATTAAGCAGGGACGAAGAAAATTTCCGAACGTGCGTTGGTATCAGGGCCGAGCCGAAGATCTATTGCCTCAAATAGGCAAGGTAGATCTTATCGTTGCAGCGCAGGCATTTCAATGGATGGATCGCCCTAAATTGCTTTGCGCTATTTCAGATCAACTTCGAGCCAATGGTGTCATGGCAGTTGTCCAAAATAATCGTGATTTCAAACATAGTGAATTTCTAGAGGCTTATGAGACATTGTTAGAGAAGATGAGTCCAAATTATTCCCGTTATTATCGTAATTTTGATTTTTTACAGGAAATGAGTGATGGCTTTGGGGTAAAAGCAGAAAAAATTTCTTTCCATACGCATAATTGGACGATGATGATCCCGTCTGAATTTTTTATTGGAATGAGCCGCTCTTCAACGCAAGCGCAACGCGCTATTGCGAGCCATGGAAAAGAATATTTGCGGCAATTGGTCGCATTGATAAAGAAATATGAAGTGCAAGGCAATTTGGAGATTTTGTATCGAAGTGAGCTCTATATGTATGCAGGATAATCCGATATCGATGATTGCTTTTGCTCTTTTAGCACATCAGAGTGGGCGCTATTCAGAAAATTAACGCATTATTAAGGCAGACTTTGAGGGAGAAAGGTTTTTTCTTCTTCAGCATTCACATTGACATCTTATTACCGCTGATTTTCATTGTTCATTTAATATGAGAGAGTTTAAATAGAAAACTTATGCTCTGCATTATAGCATCGAAGCGCTTTCTTTACTGCAGTTTAACAACAGATTATTTTATAAAATGGAAAGAGGTAGATTGAATAGAAATGTTTGATAATTCTTTGTTTTTATGATTGCTTTTTATTATTAAATGAGAGTGTTTTTAATAAATTTTGACAAAAATAACTGAAAAAGTACAAAAAATTATCATAATCAGAAATTTGTAGTAAAAAAGTAATGGCTTGGAAGAACCTTAAAAAAACAACTCATTTTGAAATTATCTCTAAATTTAGATTCAGTATAACAAAAAAGTAAAATATAAATATGCTATATGAAGCATTTCTCTTTTTAAAAGATATAATATAAAACAATATATTAATTATTTTTTTTGATATAAGAAAACTTCTTTTATTTTCTATTTTAAATAACGGGTTAGGCCGAGTCTTATGTGGTTTTATTGAAGATGTGTTTTTCAAGGTTTAATCTGGCGCTTTAAATACAATTTTAGAAGTGGCAAATAAGCTCAATTTCTTCTCTGTTGTGATGTATTGAATAAGTTTTTAATTTTCTATAGAGTTTGATTTTTGCAATCATGATAGATTGTGACAGCTATCTATTTAAGGTTTTTATAAGTTTAGTAAGAATAGCTTGATAATAAATCCATTGAGTTTTCCATCTTTACGCTTCATAAAAGAATAAGCCTGCACCATCCACACTTTCATCTCCCAATGTTGCGACAGCCCTTGACACGGTTCATAAGAGGAGTTTTTAGTCCTTTTTTACAGTTTTATCCATACGCCAATCTCGCTTATTACGTGCAAGCGAATGGTTTTGATTTATTCAACATACACAGATTTGGAATGAGAGAGTTTTAAGATATTCAGCTCTCTCATTTAATATGCAGCATGCTAGATTATGATTATAAATTAAAGTGTTATCTATTTTTGAAATCCATTACTTTGGTTGTGCTTGTCAATATTTCATTTTCATTTATCGTCAACTATTCTACTTTTGGATAATGACTCCATTGTAAGGAATACCTTTAAGAAAGCATTATCGCTTTAAAGAGTCGTTATAGTTTTTTTTGTTTTATAGAAAGATCAATAATGTTAAGCATTGTACTTTAATGAACGAAGAAAGAAAATCATGATGATTACACTAAAACCGGGCGAGGTAACGCTTAGTGAACTTAAAGATATTTATTTTAATGGAGAAGTGGGTAAACTTCATAATAATACGCATTTAGCTATCGAGAAAGGAGCGCAGCGCATTTCTGAAATTGCTGCTGGAAGTAAGCCAGTGTATGGTGTTAATACTGGTTTTGGAAAATTGGCTTCCATTAAAATTGATACGGACAATGTTGCTGTTTTACAGAGAAATCTTATTTTGTCCCATTGTTGTGGGGTGGGAGAACCTTTAGCAGAAAATATTGTGCGTTTGATAATGAGCTTAAAGCTTATCTCTTTAGGAAGAGGGGCTTCAGGGGTTCGTCTAGAATTGATAAATTTGCTGGAAAATATGCTTGCAAAGGGCGTCATTCCTGTCATCCCTGAAAAAGGGTCTGTTGGTGCTTCCGGTGATCTCGCCCCACTTGCTCACATGGCGGCTGTTATGATGGGAGAGGGAGAAGCATTTTTTAAAAATATTCGTATGAGTGGAGCAGCTGCGTTAGAAAAAGCGGGATTGTCCCCTATTATTTTAAAGGCAAAGGAAGGTCTCGCTCTTATTAATGGGACTCAAACCTCAACAGCCCTTGCACTTGCCGGTCTTTTTCGAGGTTATCGGGCATTGTGTGGTGGATTGCTGGCAGGAGCTTTGACAACAGATGCCCTCATGGGGTCAACGGCGCCATTTCATCCTGATATCCATATTTTACGAGGACATTATGGGCAGATTGCCGTATCGAAAACATTAGAAAAACTTGTAGAGAATTCAGAAATTCGTGCAGCACATCTACGGGGTGATGAGCGTGTACAAGATCCTTACTGTATACGTTGCCAGCCACAGGTGATGGGGGCATGTTTTGATATTTTGTTAGCCGCAGCAAAAACACTTATTATTGAAGCAAATGCTGTTACAGATAATCCTTTGATTTTAAGGAATGGTGAGGTTGTATCAGGTGGGAATTTCCATGCAGAACCTGTAGCATTTGCTGCTGATCAGATCGCTCTTGCTTTGTGTGAAATAGGATCTATTTCTCAGCGGCGTATTGCTCTTATGGTTGATCCAGCTGTTTCTTATGGACTTCCAGCTTTTTTAGCGCATAATCCAGGTCTTCATTCAGGTTTTATGATCGCTGAAGTAACAGCAGCAGCTTTAATGTCTGAAAATAAGCAAATGGCCTATCCTGCTTCCGTTGATTCAACACCTACTTCAGCTAATCAAGAAGATCATGTTTCAATGGCTTGCCATGGCGCTCGTCGGTTATTGGTCATGAGTGAAAACCTTTTTACACTTATTGGCATTGAAACGCTTGTTGCAGCACAAGGAATTGAATATCGTGCACCTTTAAAAACAAGTACTTTTTTGCAATCTGTTATGGAATGTTTACGAAAAAATGTTGCTTCTCTTAAGGAAGATCGCTATCTGGCTCCAGATCTTCATCGAGTACATATACTTGTGCGTGAAGGACATTTATTATCTGTTTTACCAGAAACAATTTTTCCTTCATTAAGTTTTCAATAGTATTTGTTTTAAGGTCAATGCTGAAGGGGGGATATTGAATTTTGAAACTTTCTCATATGAAAATATAGAGGAGCAATACTATATTTGAATTATTTAATAAAATGTATATTTATTACTGTATATATCTGATTTTTGTAGTTAACTAGATATTTTGTTATTTTATAGAAACTATAAAATTAAAGCACCTATATTTTCTGATTTATATCAGAAATTTTAATATAAGTTAAATAATATATACGAATTATATATTCGTGATATTATATTTTTATAAATATAAATTATGATATATGTATTGTATCAAGTAAAAATAAAATTTTTATTTTATATTCTTCTTATTTTTAATACTTTATGAATTTTATAGTTCATTTTTGATATTTAAAATAAAAAAGGAGAAAAGAATGTTTAAAAGTGCTAAATTATGTGTTTCAATAACAGTTCTTTTTTTCTCTCAAATTCTTGAGATTCATGCAAATTTTAGGAGAGCTAGCTTTCCAGAGGAAGTTTTCATTATGATAGTGGCTCAAGAGAAAGAGCCTCTTATTTCAGCGAAAAACAAAGATTTTATTGCTATCTCAGGGCAAATTCCCAGAGGTAATGAGAACGCTATCATCGGACCAATAATCAAAGATGCTCTTTTTATCGTATATTTTTTTTTCATTGGAAAGCTTGTCGTTAAGACAGCTGGAGTCCTTAAAAGATGGGTTCTAGATAAATTTTCTCATGCTTTTGAAGACTTGCGAGATTCGTATTATCATTGATTGAGCTATTCAATTGGCATAAAAAGTTTGTTTTATGGGCTCAAAGAAAGTTTGCTTAAAGTAACAAAAAATTAATTTTATGCATAGTTAATGTGTTTGTTATGAATTTTTAGGCTTCTATTTCAGTGCACCGAAATAGAAGCCTAAAAGTTTAGATTACATTAAGGTTAATTTTCTCTGTAAAAAACTAGAGAATACGAAATGAATTAAATGACAATTGTGAAAAAATTCATTATCACTTTATTTGAATAAAATAATACGAAATTGTAGGCTATAAAAGCTGAATAATTCGCAATAAAAGTATTTTTTCATTGTTTAGAGCAAAGTGTTGGACTGGCTGGTCTTCGATGTTTTTTGAAATATATTTGTGAAAGAAACATGAGGCTTTATTTATCATAGGGCTGTTATCGTGGTGTGGATTGTCAGCATTTCAAAAAGTAAGGAAAGAAATGGCAATAAATGAACTGAAACGGGGTATGAGTAAGCGCCAAGTTATTTTTTTAGCTCTTGGTTCTGCTATTGGAACAGGTCTTTTTTATGGGTCTGCACAGGCAATTAAGCTTGCGGGTCCCAGTGTTTTGATTGCCTATTGTATTGCTGGTTTAGCTATTTTTATGGTTATGCGGGCTCTAGGAGAGATGATACTTCATAATCCATTGCCTGGTTCTTTTGCTCGTTATGCGGCAAATTACATATCACCATTAGCAGGTTTTTTAACGGGATGGACATATGTATTTGAGATGATTCTTGTTGGTTTGGCTGATATTACAGCTTTTGCGACTTATATGGGTTTTTGGTATCCTGATGTTGCTCCTTGGGTATGGGCACTGAGTATTACATTAATCATCACAGGCATTAATTTAGCTGCTGTAGAAGTCTATGGTGAACTAGAGTTTTGGCTCTCTTCTATTAAAGTTATAGCTATCATTGCGATGATTATTTTAGGAATAGCAATTATTTTTTGGGGGTGGGGTGAAGGTGCAGATTTTTCTACCGTTACTGTTCATAATTTATGGAAAAATGGTGGTATTTTTCCCAATGGTTGGTTTGGTTTTTTAGCTTGCTTTAGTGTTGTTGTTTTTGCTTTTGGTGGCATAGAAATTATTGGCATGGCAGTTATGGAAGTTCAAAACCCTCATCAAACGATTTCAAAGGCAATTAATTCTACTCCAGTTCGTATTTTGCTTTTTTACGTCATGACGTTAGCTATTTTAATGTCTCTTTATCCTTGGAATGAGATTGGTCTTATGGATAGCCCTTTTGTATCTATTTTTGAAAATCTTGGGATTTCGTATGCAGCAAATATTTTAAATATTGTTGTTGTTACAGCGGCTATTTCAGCAATGAATAGTGGAATGTATGGTGCTTGTCGTATGATCCATGGTTTATCGCAGGAAGGTTATGCTTTAAAAAAGTTTCAATATTTATCAAAAAATGGTATACCAGTTTTTGTTATTTTGATGATCTTCGGTATCTTTCTTCTTGGTGCTCTCCTTAATTATTTTTATCATGAAAAGCTTTTTTTTCTTATTGCCGCAATGGCAACATTTGCGACAGTTTTTGTTTGGATGATGATTCTACTTTCACAATTTTCTATGCGAATTAAGATGCCTAAAGAAGCACAGAATGGTTTAAAATTTCCCATTCCATTTTGGCCAATAGGGTCGATTTTTTCTATTTTATTTATGGTTTTTATTTTTATTCTCTTATGGTATTTTGATGAGACACGACCGGTTTTAATTATAGGTGTTAGTTGGATTGCTTGGCTTGTTGTTTGTTTCTATGTACTTAAACTTTATAATTTTAAGCAAAAGAAACAGCAATAAAATGTGAATAGAGATAAAACTCAAAACAAATAGCTGATGTCATCAGGAAAACAGGTGTTTGATTGTTATTCTCTAAAGGTTAGAACAATTTAGATTGAAAAAATCTGCTCGTTATTATTTTGCTTTGGAAGTTTTTGTGAGCCATTGCTTACGGTAACGACCAAATCATATAAATATTAGGCGTTTTTTGATGGTGAGCTGTGCTATCAATATAAGTCTTTCAGGTTAAAATGCCTAACAGCGCAAATAGATTTTACCAGATACAAGATTATAGGCAGATATCTTTTTCTAAATGTATTAATGAAGTTCTGTTTTACAAGATAAGTTATTGTAAGAATTGTTTTTTTAAGCTCTTTAAAAAATTGGTTGCTTAAATTTTGTTGTTTAGAAAATTACTATTGCTTTTAGAAACGAAGATAAAGTTCTTTATGTCTTTTCTTGAAAAGAAGGGGTGAAGTTTTTTTTTCTATTCTTTTTTCTTAAAGAGAATTGGCGTTGGTAGAAAATAGTGGATAACAAAGTTACATGAGGCATTGTATCATTGTTTTTATAAAAACTTTAATAAACAGCAGCAAGATATTACAATAAAATCTCATAGAAGAGTAAATTAAAAAGAACAATGAACGTGTGACAGTTTTACGATTCTTATTATTATTGCTCTCACAAGAGGAAGGATCAAACTTATTTTTTATAATATTGATACGAGAGTAGTTTTTATTACAAGTGGAGGCGGACAAAATGTACTCCGCAATTGTATTTCGGTGCAAAATTATTCAATATTACCATAAAAGGCGCTCAAGAACACTACGACCAGAAAAAACAATCATCGGAAAGTGGCTTTTTACACGAGAAGTCTTCCAATAGCTCTGAAACACACACAACAACGATTCCGTTTATCCTTGAGGTAACAGGCAAAGTTGATATGGATGTACAATGAGATGCTACGATTATTGCTTCTCATCTGATTTCTGGTCAAGATATCAATGTAATGGAAGAAAGTATGACGGTTGTTAGCATGACAAACCATCATAGCGGTCATTCACAGAGGCATGAAACAGGTTTTGATGGGCATAGATTTGACTTTGTAAGCAGAATTATTGGCGGCAATGACTATACTTACGAGACAGCACCTGCTGGTAGTAACTGGTGGACAGAATGGTGGAGAGTGATCATGAATCCCATAAGCTCCCATACCTGTCTTGGAGATGCGGGTCCGAAATGCCAAAAGTTTTATGGCACATCTCATTTAGAACAAAAGCCTTGAATTAAATCATGGAGGAAAAAATGAAACAAACCTTAAAATTATTAAGTGCGATAATTCTATTGGGTATAGCTGGTGCCAGTTTAATAAACCTCCTCCAGGAGAGGTGGCTACGTGGGAGAAAAATGGTGTTACTGATTTTACTGAGGTAGGAAAAGCTTTGTTATAATGTGGTATGCCAAGCCTTATTGATGCCGATCCAGAAAACAGAAAACTCAGCTACAATGCATGGGCAACTATTGATGCCTGTATGGTTCAATCGGGATTTCGTGATAAAGTGGGGGGAGGGACTTGGTGCGAGAATCATAAAGCCGAAGATCTCCCGATTTGTCGTCCAGGCGCTGTTGTTCCACAGCGCAGTGTCAAGAAGCGCTTAAACAGCACTTTTTGTAAAAAATATAAAAATGCACCTGAATGCAAACCTTAAGTCTTGCTGTTTGTGACGATCAACAATCCCTACCTTCATGTTCCTCATGCCCGTGTGGGGATGGCTTAATTCAGCATGTCAATGCTATTTATTTATGGGGACTACAACTGTTGGCGCAATAATATAAAATATCTATCTTGGTTGTAATCAAAATATTGAGAATAATTATATGCATAACGTTGATAGAATACGATTTAAGTAGTAATTTTGCTGTATTTTTGATATAATATCGGTGGCATAATTATCGGAAAGAGATAAATAACCATGAAGGTTGATAATGTTCATCGTTATTTTGGAAGTGAAAAAACAGCATGTAAAGTAATTTATGGATTGTTTCATAATATCAAATTATTCAAGGATAGGAAAATGAAGCAGATTTTAAAATTATTAAGTGGGATGACCCTATTTGTTATGGCTGGATGTTATCCAGAAAAGCCTTCTCAAACAGCTGTAGATGCATGGGAAAAGTCTGGTGCTGATCAACTTGAGATAAAAAAAGCTCTGTTAGAGTGTGGAATACAGTATCTTGATGGTCGTTTTGATACAGAAACAAGTACTGATGAGAGATTCAATGCAGAGGAGTCTGTGAATGCATGCATGATACAAGCAGGTTTCCAAGATAAATTGGGAAGGGTAAAGTGGTGTGAAAAGTATGAAAATCTTCCAATTTGTCAGCCTGATGCTGTTATTCCTCAGCGAAGTGTAGAGAGGCGCTTGAATAGTCCTCATTGTGAAGAGAACAAAGAGCAGCCCGAATGTCAACCTTAAATATTGATGCTGTTGTAATCAATAATCCTTATATTTTTGTTCTCGCAAGGGGGGCGGGATTGTTTTTCTCAATAGACTAGCAATCTTACATGTGAAAAAATTAGCACAGAGTTATAGGCTTTTTTATTCGTAAATATTGAGGGAGGGGGAAAATGAAAAAAATATTGAAATTATTGAGTGCTATGATTTTTTTTAAGCTCTGTGGGATGTGTTAGTAAATCTCCCCCATCGATATTGGCATGAGGGGAAAAGCCTGGTGTCAATAAATCTATGGTTCAACAAGCACTGTTAAAATGTGGATGGAAACCAATCTACGTTTCTTCTGAAAATATGGATTCGCGTGCAAGTGAATTTGCAGCAATTTATGAGTGTATGACTAAAGCAGGTTATCGGTACAAATTGCAGGATTCAAAGGGAATCTATTTTTCATCAACACCGCGAAGTGATTCATTTTTAGTCAATTTAATGGTAGCAGGGTATCAGAAGGTTATGGACAATGATACTTTGAAACAAAAACAAGATTTGATGTTACGTCTTCAGAATGATAAAAAATAGAAAAGTTTTGAAAAAGTGACCTAACAGTAAAATATATTCATCTTTAAAGTAATAGTTCAATGAAAATATTAATAGGGGTGAGGGAGTAAAAGTGCTGCTCTTTTACCCTCGATATAGTTATATTCATTAGAAACTAGCTTAGCAATGTATTATTTTCAGATGATAATAATATTGGGGGATGGTTAGCATTTTTAGAGAAGATTATTCAATATAAAAAATGGCAAAGAATAGCTTTGCTAAAATATCCTCTTTAACGATAATAAATAGATTATTTTTATAGAAATGAGTTTGATGAAATATTTTATTTTGATGTTTTTTAATTTCAGGAAAGTGAGTGTTTTATTGTATTTTAAATTTTATCAGAAGATATTAAAGCGTTATGCAAGTAATTTTGATGTAAATATCTTTTCATTTTATGGTCTATTTCGAGATGATATCTTTTAGAGTGGTTTATTGATGAATTGAAAACATTGATGATAGGAACTTACGAGAAAATTTATTCAATTTTTTCACTAGGTAGTTTACAGCTTTTATATAGAATTAGATACCTACATTAACTTATACGCTAGTGAGCATTTCCTTAGGTTTTTGTTGTAGAAGAAATGGTGCAATTATAACTTTTGTATAGTTTATTTCATAGTGTTGTGTTTTTATTAAGACATTTTGAGTTTTTAAATCTTAACAATTATTCTCATTTTATTGTATTTTTATTTTTGGGTAGTGAAAGAAATTTAAGATTATATCTCTCCAAAGTTTGCCTTTCTTCAAGTTTTTTTGAGATTATTTTTCCGACACTTTGTGTTGCCATTCTCAGCAATTGGGGGATTAGTTCTTTAAGAGAGCGTAATCCTAAATGGTATTATTAAGTTTTTTGTTCTTTCTTTACATAAAATACAAAACATATTATGAAATGCTGTCATTTATCAGTAAAATGGTAAAATAACTTTGTTTATTTTATTCTTATCGTATTTAATGTATGGTTTATTTTTTACCGGCATTTTTTGTGTTTGTTGAGAAAAAGAAAGTTTTGAAAATAATGATAAGCAAGGTATCTAAAAATCGCTTATATTCGTGTGTTTTTACGGCAGCTATTTTTTCTTTTTTGTTAAACACAAATATTGAGGCACATTCTCGTTCATTTGTATTACTGTCATGTGATGAAAACAAATTACCTTATGAATGCAGAGATGGTGCAAAGCATACAATTAGTGATAAAATATATAAGTTCACTGCACCTGTTAAAGAAAAGAATGGGGAAGGTAGTTCTCTCATATTGCCTGCTGCTATAGTAGTACAGGAGCCTAATACAGTTATTCAGGCAATGCGTGTAGAGGTTGAAGGAATTTCAGGTATAGAAGATATTTATGGTGCTGTTGTATCACGAGGGGGAAGAATTGTTTTAAGCGATTCAGCTTTTAAAAATGTATCAGTAGGTCTTAAAGCTGATAGTGGAATAATTGAGGTCAATCGTGGAACAATTGAAGCTTCTCATATAGCTGCTTATGCAGAGAAGCAAGAAGCAGCTGTTAGGTTAACGAATACAAAAATTAAAGTAGAAGGTCAGGGTATTGGTCGAGAGAGTGCTCTTTTCGTTGGTGCTGATGCGGGCATTCAGATGACGAGTGGATTTATTGATGTAAATGATGCCGCTGCACTTTATGTGGGTATAAGGGGAAATGCAACTTTAGATGATGTTACCATTACTTCAAAATGTCAAAAAACAGAAGATAAAGAAAATACAAATGAAAAAATTGCGTATACAGTTTTCAATGTAGACCAGCGTGGTTCTGTTTATTTGAAGAAGACTAATATTGTTTCTACAAATGTTCATGTTTTAATGGTTGGACAAGATTCTAAGGCACAATCCAATGTTGGCTGGAATGAAAATATTTTAATTTCGCGGGTTAATATTGAAGATTCAACAATTAAGGCAATCGGTAACAAACATGGTATGCATTTTGAGATGGGGGGAGGGAACAATGCGTACGAACAAGGACTAGTTTTTTTGAAAAGGACGGTTTTTGAGGTTGCAGATGGAACAGCTATTCATAGTCATAACAGTCGTAGTTATATTGCAGTAACAGAAGGCACAAAAATTTTGGGTGACTTATTATTAACAGCTGAAAAGGGGGGGGCTGTAGCGATTTTGGCTGATTCTTCTTCATTGATAGGAGGAACTCGTGTTGCTGATGATTCTATTGCTGAGCTTTATTTAACAGGAGGATCAAAATGGTTCGTAACAAAAAGAAGGGCGATAGATTCACATATTGCAAACCGTACAAGTTCATTTATTTCATTTGTAAAACTTTCTGATAGTTTGATTGCTTTTGAAACGCCAATGTTTCAGGAGTATCAGACACTTTATATTGGGAAGGGAGAGAAAGAAGTTTATAGTGCGCAAGATAGTGCAGATATTTATCTCAATACACATCTCAGTCGTGATGGTTTGCTTGATAATAAACAGACTGACCGACTTTTGGTACATGGTGATGTTTCTGGGAAAACCACAGTTTATGTGCAATTTGTTCCAGGAAATCAGGGGGAGATAGCAACCGGTGAAAAGGCTCATAGTATTTCACTTATTCAGGTTTCTGGAAAAGCGGCAGAAGATTCTTTTCAGTTAGATCGTGCTTATATTGCATTAGAGGGTTTGCCTTACCAATATTATCTTCATGCTTATGGTCCGAATTCTTCTCTTGGAAATGCACAAACTTCTCAAAGATTGGTTGAAGGAGATGGAGACTTTTGGGATTTCCGCCTTGAAAGTAAATATATTCAGCCTGTTTTAGAGGTGTCTGCTATTCCCCCTTCTGAGTTAAAGGTCAGAGAGGTTGTTCCACAAGTTCCGACCTATCTTTTGTTACCAAATGCTTTGTTTCATGTTGGACTCATGGATATTCGTCATCAACAAAAACAGTTGCAAGCTACGCGGTCTATTTCTCGTAAATTGTTAAAAAACGAAGAGAATTTTGCTTTATCTATTCACAGTTATGGTGGGCGTTATCGTTATGTCTCAGATCTTTCTACACTTAAATATGGGTACGATGGTCATGTTGATTATAACGCTATAAAAACAGATATTTTGCTCAAAACAATAGAAAGCGCATATAGTACGACATTTTTTGGGATTATGGGAACCTATGGAAAGCTTTCCTTACAACCTCGTAACGTGGAACGAAGCCAAAAGAGTACGTTTAATAAATGGTCATTTACGGCATACGCTAGTGTGGAAAACAACACTGGTTTTTATGTAGATGGTCTTTTATCTTATGGTTTGTTTAAAGGGGATGTGCTTACCCATGCTTGGGGTAAGACGGCGACATTAAAAGCAAGTCCTTTGAACGTTTCCTTTTCTGCTGGTAAAGTGTTTATGACAGGATATGAAGATCTTATTTTTGATCCGCAACTTCAGCTTATTTATCAACATCTTCAATTTAATAAGTTTCGTGATATTGATGGATTTGATGTTGAGATGAAAAAAATAGGTCAATGGTTGGTGCGTATCGGTGGGCGTTTAAATAAAACATTTTCAGCATCTGAAAAGGATCGTATCACTTCTTTTTATGGCAATATTCATCTTACTCATTGTTTTGATAAAGAAAAATTTGTTCATTTTAAAGATGTTTTCCAGTTGAGTTCTTTTGGTTCTTCCTTAGAGGTTGGCTTGGGTGTCAATTCACAGTTTTCTTCTAAAGTTACACTTTACAGTGATCTTGGCTATCAGCATACGTTAACAAAGGCGGGTTTTTCTGGAGTTCGTTTTTCTGGTGGATTGCGCTATCATTTTTAATCACTCTTTTTAAAAATAATAAATGTGATTTTCAAAATCTTGTTCTGTTGTCGAGAACTAAAACCACTGTTTGTGCAGAATTTTTTAACAAGAGTCCCATGTACTTTAATAAATATGAAAGTATCACGTTGATTTATTTTTATTGAGTATAGCATTTCTTAAATGCTTTTAAAAAATTGGTCTATTAGATTTTAAATTTTTTTGTCTTGTTTTGGCTATAAATATTTGGGATACCTTCGTTATCATCTTTTTAAAAGAACAGCATTGTTATCTTATTATGCCATAAAACACCGTTGTGTAAGGTATGCTGATATCAGGCATGAAAAAAGGCAGGGGAATATTGTTTGTGCTGATTGAGAGCCTTTGCTTTTAAGGATATGTGAAGGGAAAGAATGCACAACTCTATAGTTTCATGGATAATGGGCATTTTTCTACTT
>NZ_JBHIQG010000016.1:0-20653 GCF_042196425.1 Bartonella sp. AD328YNZD
AGATTTGAAATGAGACAATCTTACGATATTCGGGATTCTCATTCAATATGAACAACGATTAATTATCATTATAAATCAGTATATTGTATGTTCACGGCGGCTTCCAGATCCCAAAGTCTCCCTTCTCTCACAACAGTTACAACTCTTCTTATATATCACGACGCGTATCATGTTAAAGGGCCTATTCTATAATCACCATTGCATAAACGGCCTACACGCTTTATGCTTTCCCTTAAGAGCAAAAGGAAGGTGTCAATGTCATCTAAACTGACGCGTAACCAAACATTGGTTTTAAACACTTTAAAAAATGCAAAAGGGCCTTTAAGTGCTTATGCGATTCTCAATCACTTACGCGAAGAAGGTTTTCGTGCACCTCTCCAAGTTTATCGTGCGTTAGAAAAACTCGTACAGTTAAAGTGTATTCATCGTCTTGAAAGTGTAAATGCCTTTGTGGTCTGTTTACACCCTGAAAACTGTCAACATGAACTTACAACGTTTATAATTTGCGAAAACTGTGGCACAGTCAACGAAATACAAAATCAAACGATTGTAACGAGTTTAAAACAGATGGTTCAAGCTGTTGACTTCCAAGCACATAAAAGCACCCTAGAAGTACGAGGTCTTTGTAAAAAATGCGCAATAAAATAAGACCGCTAACTTGAAAACAAGATCTCTAACTTGCAAGTTTATATATTTAGCATTATGTACCAGGGATCGCCTTTGTTTGAAAAGCTCTTATCGCTCTTGCATGTATATCACCCTACCCTGTAGTGATAGACTTATTATACTCGTTGGAACATAAATATTGGAAGTATAAATCATGTCCGTATCTGAGACAATTTTTTCAACAAAAAATCTCGATAAAACGAAACAAAAAAAAGTAATCAAAGCCCTTCTTATTGTCTTTGCACTTTTTGTGCTTTGGTTTAGCTACAAATGGATAACGCAATGGCGTTATATGTTATCTACTGAAGATGCCTATGTGCAAGGAGATATAGCCGCTATTGCGACTAAATTAAATGGATATATTGAAAAAATTGCCATTAAAGCCAACCAAGTTGTAAAAAAGGACGATGTTTTATTTTACTTAGACAATGGTGATTATCAAATAGCCTTGGATCAAACAGAAGCGCATCTTGACACACAGAAAAAAACACTTCTACGCATTGATGCACAAATCACAGCCGCTCATAGTGCTTTAGATGATGCAAAAGCGCAAAAAGCAGCCGCTTCAGCCATAGCAACCAATGCACAACTCACCTTAAAACGTGTAACAGAACTGAAAGCCAATCGTTATGCCCCTCAATCTGATGTTGATGATGCCAAATCAGCTTATGAACAAGCTATCGCAAATGTTAACCGTGCAGATGCACAAATCGCTGCAGCACGCGCCAATATCCAAGTGCTAGAAGCACAACGAAGTGAAACAGAAAGCCAAACAAAGAGTTTAGAGCTCACACGTGAAAAAGCACAACGTGATCTTGATTCAACTATTATACGCGCGCCATTTGATGGAATCATAGGAAATTTAACAGCAAAAACGGGAGATTTTGTTGTAAATGGCCAACGTCTTGCAGCGTTAGTCCCCATCCATGCACTTTATATTGAAGCAAACTATAAAGAAACACAGTTGCAAAATATTCATGCGGGACAAAAGGCTTATATTTCTGTTGATGCCTTCAAAAAGGAGGTCTTTACAGGAACAGTGCTTTCTATTTCACCGGCAACAGGTGCTGTTTTTTCTCTTCTTCCTCCACAAAACGCTACCGGTAACTTTACAAAGATTGTCCAACGCATTCCTGTACGTATTTCTATTCCAGAAGAAGTCTTAAAGACCGGACATATCCGAGCAGGAATGAGTGTTTCAGTAGAAGTTGATACACGTACAAAGCCACAAGATAAAAGTCTCTTATAATAACAAGAAAATGACCTCATTATTATGACATCTTCAATACCAAAGCCCATACAGTCTCAAGAGCGTATAGAAATCCGTAGCATTGTGATTTTTATAGTTATGGCCTTTGGCATGTTCATGGCCATTTTGGATATACAAATCGTTGCCTCCTCTTTAGCCGAAGTTCAAGCTGGTCTTTCTGCGAGCTCTGAAGAAATTTCATGGGTTCAAACCTCCTATCTCATCGCTGAAGTCATCATGTTGCCCCTTTCTGGATTCTTAGGACGATTGCTTTCAACACGTGTTTTCTTCACCATATCAGCGATCGGGTTTACGATTACTTCTGTTCTTTGTGCAACAGCAACATCTATTGGAGAGATGATTATCTACCGTGCATTGCAAGGTTTTATTGGTGGAGGAATTATCCCAAGTGTTTTTGTCGCCTCTTATGTTCTTTTTCCTCCTTCCAAACGCCCAATTGTTACCCCTATTGTTGGACTAGTCGCAACATTAGCCCCCACTATTGGTCCAACGGTCGGAGGTTATCTTTGTCATATCTTATCATGGCACTGGCTTTTTCTCATTAATGTGCCTTTTGGGATTATTATTTCAATTCTCGCTTGGAAATTGATTGATTTTGATAAAGCAAATCCGTCTCTCATGGCTAAATTTGACTGGTTGGGGCTCATTTCTATGGCTGTTTTTCTAGGAACTTTAGAGTATGTACTAGAAGAGGGCGCACGTCATGATTGGCTGAATGATGAGCTGGTTCGGAATTTATTTATTATCATGATTCTTGCTGCAGCCTTATTCTTCTGGCGTGCTTTTACAGCAAAAGAACCCATTGTAGATCTCTCTACTTTTTCTAATTTTAATTTTTCAGCTGCATCCATTTTTTCCTTTTCTTTGGGAATAGGTCTTTATGGACTCACGTACCTTTATCCTGTCTATTTAAGCCAAATCCGCCATTATGATGCCCTGATGATTGGAGAAACATTGTTTCTTTCAGGATTCGTCATGTTATTAACTGCTCCCCTTGCAGGATTCCTTTCAGCACGAATGGATGCACGTTTAATGATGGCAATAGGACTTTTTGGTTTTGCAATAGGCACTTGGATGGCTAGCGCTATCACAGATAAGTGGGATTTTTGGCAGCTTTTTTGGCCGCAAGTTTTCCGTGGTGCTTCTGTAATGTTATGTATGGTTCCTATTAATAATATTGCCTTGGGAACACTTCCACCAGAACGAATGCAAAATGCTTCTGGACTCTTTAATCTCACACGGAATCTAGGTGGTGCTGTAGGGCTTGCCATTATCAGCACTCTTATGACAAAACGCACAGACTTTCATTATGAACGAATAGCCGAAACACTTAACCACGCAAACAGACAAGCAACTGAAATGCTTTCAAAGCTTATTTTATTATTCAAAACAGAAACCTTTGATTCCTACACTCTTGCTCTTTCTCAATTGTTTAATATAGCACGCATACAAGCAATGATTATGGCTTTTAGTGATATTTTCTTTATCATAACCATTATCTTTGGTGTTTTAGCATTTATGACCATGTTTCTCAAAAAAATACCATCCCTCATGGATTCACCACCAAGACACTAAGATTCATTAAAATTGAAGAATATTTTTGATTTTTATCACTTTCCTCGATTTTTTCACTTTATCTCTTCTCAAGAGACAATATAAATTAACATGTGATTCTAAATGATTCTTCTGATAAAAATCCTTTTCAATGCGAGCTCTTTACGCACTTTTAAAATAACGTCTCGCATATAAAAATTGTTTTAGATGATAATAAACAAAGAGCTTACCTAACATGCTCCACACTATAAAGATAAAGCAGCTATTTCTATCAGATTTTTGATTTATCACCATAGGGCACAAAAGATTAAAAGATTCTTTGCCCTTTACTCTTTTGAGTCTTACAAGAATATTCATAAAAGATTTATGATTCTTGTGATTTTTATTCACGCACCTATTTCCCTTATAATGTGTAGGATAACGTTTTTTGATTCTGAATGCAAAATTTTACATGAAAAAATCATTTTGTATTTGATCCTCTCATGCCAATTGCAAAACAAGTTGTCTTGATAGCAAAAAAGTAATGGAGAGTTTTTTCAAAAAAGCAGCTTTTAAACATGTAATTTTATTTTTTACGCCCTTTTAAAGAAGCTAATACTTACAGTTTTGATTCTACTGCCGCGTATTTTTCTTTCTTAAAGCCTCTTCTCTTTCGATAGCCACTAAAATTGTATAAAATTTCTTAAAATATCTCTCTTTTTGAATAAAATTGATCAATAAATGATCCCCTTCTATGCCCTACTCTTACCATGGTGGCTCCATAACTGTTAATGACAGAAATTCCCTCACATCTTCAATAGTAAACGTCTAGACACTTGTTTAACCTCTCAAAAATGCACATTCGTCGCTATTGAATCCACCTCCAAATACTTTAGAAAGGCTTCTAAGATTCTCTTCCCGATAGGCAAATAATCATTTCTGATGTGAAAAATTCAGTGGTATAAACGAAAAGCTCTCGTAGTCATGACATTGATTTATAATCATAATTTATGATGTTGTCTATTATAATGAGCAATCTGAATATTGTGAGAGTTTTCTATTCAAAACCTGTTCATGATAAATCAATCAAAATCATTCCCTTGCGCACGAAAAGCAGAGAGATAAAAACGGTTTAAAAAAGAGTAAAATACCGAATCGTTTCTATGCAAGATCTACCAACGATATTGAGAACTAAAAAATTATATGATGATACCGGCTTTAAAAGAATACAAAACCACTCAAAAATATGTTTCCTTTAATCCTGTAAAATATGACGCTATTTCAAAAAAAATGCGCTTTTAATATATTTCTAGTCACTTAACTGAAATTATTAAAAATAAGAAACCCGTCACATAAAGAAAAGGCTTTATAACACAATTGCAATGCAACGACCCCCAAAATTTGTACCGCATCAACATTTTGATACTAATCAAAACAGTATGCCCACCTCAATGCCAGCACTGTTGCAAACGCAATAAATACAGTCTTCAAGCCACTTTATGATGCTGAAAACGACTTGTAACGGCTCGTGCTCCACTAGGAGCCAAAGTGCCATAACACCCAGCAAGATAGTTTGGTATCAGTTCCAACGCTTGAAACCGATGTTTTTCGTAAGGACCAGGCATTGCCAAATTTTCTGTTAAGCGATTTGAAAAACCAAAACGTTGATAAAATTCAAAATCCCCTACCAATAAAATAGCGCCATATCCCAATTTTTTTGCTGTTTCAATTGCATGGCGGACTAAAATTGATCCTATTCCCATACCAGCACATTCAGCGGCAACAGCCAAAGGTCCCAAGAGTAAAGCATGTTGTGTTTCATTTTTTTCTTTAAAAAAAGAAACATGCCAAAGACGTACACTTCCCACAAGCTCTCCCAGAGCATTTTTAACCACAAAAGAAAGCCCTTGAGCAGCTAGCCGACCACGCCGTAAAGTCTCTGATGATTTACGTTTACGTCCACTCCCCATCGTTGAATCAAGCAAAATTTCTCGATAAGGCTTATCGGCTTCTTGCTCCAATAAAAGTGTAAAACATGTCCCATTTTTTGTTTGAAAATTAATCATGTTCATCTCTATAACCGCCCTCTTATAGCGTAATGACAAGCATCGCAAAAGTCTAATAACCCTATCGTCAAAAAGAAACGTCAGATCACATATGATCGTAAAGGCTCAAAACCATTAAAAGCAACGGATGCATAAGTTGTTGTGTAAGCACCCGTTCCATGAATCAATATCTCATCTCCTATCGTTAGAGATAGAGGAAGTGGATAAGGTGTTTTTTCGTAAAGCACATCTGCCGAATCGCATGTTGGTCCAGCCAAAATACAAGGCTCCATCACCTTATCATCATGAGGTGTCTCAATGGGATAACGAATAGCTTCGTCCATAGTCTCAGCAAGGCCATTAAATTTCCCAATATCAAGATAAACCCATCGTACATTATCATTGTCAGCTTTTTTAGATATCAAAACAACTTCTGTGCGAATAACACCAGCATTGCCAACCATTGCACGCCCTGGCTCAATAATCGTCTCAGGGATACGATTACCAAAATGCTTTTTCAATGAATCAAAAACAGCGGTACCATAAGCTTGCTCTGTAGGAACATCTTTCAAATAACGGGTTGGAAAACCGCCTCCCATATTCACCAATTTCAGTGATATACCTTCTTGTTCCAAACGCTTAAATACTGTAGCAGCATCTGATAAAGCACGATCCCACGCACTCAAATCAACCTGCTGCGACCCAACATGAAAAGAAACACCATAAGCTTGCAAACCTAATTGGTGTGCCCGTCTTAGCACATCAACCGCCATAGCAGGGACACAACCGAATTTGCGTGACAATGGCCACTCTGCACCTTTTCCATCGGTAAGAACACGGCAAAAAACACGCACTCCTGGAGCAACACGCGCAATTTTTTCCACTTCTTCAACACAATCAACTGCATAAAGTGAAACACCCAATGCATATGCTCGCGCAATATCACGCTCTTTTTTTATCGTATTTCCAAAAGAAATACGCTCTGGCGTTGCCCCTGCTTTTAAAGCCATTTCAATTTCTGCAACAGAAGCCGCATCAAAAGAAGATCCTAAAGAACTCAGCAAACGCAAGATTTCAGGAGCTGGATTCGCCTTTATTGCGTAAAAAATACGAGACTGTGGTAGAGCTTTTTCAAAATTTAAATAGTTGTCACGAACAACATCAAGGTCAACAATTAAGCATGGACCTTCAGAACGATGTGTTGCAAGAAAATCGCGAATACGTTGTGTTGCCATCTGCAATTCTCCTTGAGGAAAAGCTTCCTCACTCTACGCTTAGACAGCCAAAACTGCCAAAAGCTAAAGGACAAAAAACACACAACAACTATCCCCATTCTGATTACAAAAAATCAGAAATTAGCATTGCATGCAGCGAAAGAACAGCGCGAAGCCGCGTTATTCTATTTTATCTGCCTTTTTGATTGGAGTTGAGAAAACCACTTCCGCACTGAAGGCAATGAGGTGTGCCTCTATAGTTATCCCAGTATTTAAAAACTGGAAGACACCAGAAAGGCCCGCACCGTCGTTGCTTCAAGATGTCCTCATTCTTGCAATTGGCTGTAAGAATGACTGGAGCGGTTAGTTCCAGGTACCGTACCGGTTAATCTCACCATTTGAGAACCAGCGGACACCCACAGGCACGTGCGACTTTGGGCAAGGCATCCTATAAAACGAATCCTTTCTCATTTCAATCATTTTTTTAATTTTAAACATTTTTTAATTCTTAAAGATAAAATGATGCGAAAAAACAACACTCTCCTCCTCTAACAGACAAAACCATCCCTCTGCTTTCATGGGATTCCCCCCTTACACCATCCGTACAACATCAAGCACTATCTTGCTTTAAAAGCCCCTCGTTTCTTTACCCTATTCTATCTCCTAATATCTGCAGCAGAAAATAACACAAAATAAATTACTCAACACATTAATTTATAACGATAATTTATTATTTTGCTCTTAAACAAAAATCCCATCATAAAATTCTCTCATTTCCCTCCCTTAATAATGAATCAAGAAAAATCATTCTCTTGCGCATCACAAGCAGAAAACAATATATGAATAAAAAACAATTGAAAAAAAGAGTAAAATCCCCCCTTAATATATCCCCTCAAATGCAAGGACTAATAACATGGAAAACAGGGCGGGGATCGACTAAAGCACCATCATCTTTAAAAAACATGATATCTCCCCACAAAACGCCATTATCTTTCTCATCTACATCTTAAAAACATCCCTGCTTCTACATCTATTTCACAACATCGCTTAAGAAAGATATCATGCCCCCGTATAATATAGCTCATATGATATAGATCAACGGCATATCACCATCTTTATGTTTATGAAGTGACATAACTAACGTCCCCGCTTTATCTGCCAACTTCCAATATTGCAGAAACTCCTCCATTGAGATGTGTCATATTATCTTAAATAGTTTTGCTCATACATTGCTCCCATTTGTAATATACAAATGAATGAGATTGTGTAATTCGTCATCATCAAATCCGAAAGAAGTAAATTTCACGATATTCAACCCTTATTATTCAAATTTAAATAAATTATCATTTATAAATCAATGTACTATATGAAATTCTAAAATCATAAGCTCCTATTATCATTCTATTTCTCTTAACTTTGCTGCTGCTCTTTTATCTTCTCTCGTGAATCATATCTTATTCATTCACACACTCTTCTCTTAAAACTATAGATCCCGCTCCTCTGCGCTGTTGGGAAACAGCTTTTTTATTTTAAAATGAACAATATTGGAGAACTCACTCCTATAAAATCAAGAAGAGCAAACGATCTATAATGATTATTTGTAAATCAACAAATTAACGTAAAAAAAAGACCGAACAACATCCGGTCTTATAAAATTTTTCTACCAATATTAAAAACGCTTCTCTCTTAAATTTAAGAGAAAAAAGCTAGAATTTAAATCCCTACACGACGATATCGTTATGTCCCTTGATGAGAATCAATTGCCCGCAACTTCAACAATTGGAATTGCCTATGGCGCTCACGAAAGCGTTCTCTATCAGCTTCACTGCGTGTGTTATAACAAGCGTCACAGGAAACACCTTCTTCATAATGAGGCGATAACTTGCCTTCAGCATTGAGAGGAGAACGACATGCGCGACATAATTCGCGTCCACATTCTTCAAGACCATGTTGAACAGAAACACGCTCATCAAAAACAAAGCACTCACCCCACCATAAACTTTTTTCTTTTGGAATTTTTTCTAAATATTTTAAAATGCCACCTTTTAAATGGTAGACTTGCTCATAACCAAGATCACGAACATAAGCTGTTGATTTTTCACACCGAATACCACCTGTACAAAACATGGCAATTTTCTTTTTCTTTTTTAAATCAGCCTCATGTTTACGCACCCATTCAGGAAATTCGCGAAATGTTTTAATCTGCGGATCAATCGCTCCTTGAAAACTCCCAATCGCATATTCATAGTCATTCCGTGTATCAATCAAAATTGTCTCTTCATCTTGAATAAGAGCATTCCAATCTTCAGGATCGACGTAAGTACCAACAACTTTTAGCGGATCAACACCTTCAACCCCCATTGTCACAATCTCTTTTTTCAACCGCACTTTCATACGATGAAAAGGCATCTTTGATGCCCATGAATATTTAATCTCCGGCGTTTGAAACGCTGGCTCCGCCACAATAAAATCCACCAATGCCTCAATCGCAGCACAAGAACCAGCAACAGTTCCATTAATTCCCTCTTGTGCTAAAAGGAGGGTTCCTTTGATATCCTTTGCTTGACATAAATCCTGCAAAGGTTTTTGTAATTGACGATAATGCTTCAAATCTGCAAAGCAATAAAGTGCAGCAACTTTAAAATTCTTTTCCATGTGTTTTGCCATAACGCGCGTTTCATTCAATTTCAAGATTTATTCATGTACTCTTTAACATATTGTGCTTAATCAAACGATACAAATAATATCATCTCCAAGAAGAAAAAATATCATGTGCCAAAAAAGAGAAAAGCTTTTATTATATCTCCAAGGACAAACTGTTATACCTGTTTTGCTCATTGACAATCTACAAAGTGCTGTACCCTTAGCACGCGCTCTTGTCAAAGGCGGATTAAAAACAATTGAGATCACCTTGCGAACACCAAATGCCCTCAAAGCAATTCAGAAAATTACCCAAGAAGTCCCTGAAGCAATCGTTGGCGCTGGAACAGTTCTCAACACGATACACTACGAGCAAGCCGAACAAGCAGGCGCAAAGTTTATTGTAAGCCCCGGATTATCCAATGAATTAATCAATTGTGCAAAAAATAGTGAAATTCCCCTTCTTCCCGCTGCAATGACCCCAAGTGAACTCATGCAAGCATTAAACAAAGGCTATTCATATCTTAAATTTTTCCCAGCTGAAGCTGCTGGAGGTATTTCATTCATCGAAGCTTTAGCATCTCCCTTCTCTGATATCCGGTTTTGCCCAACAGGCGGTATTACACAAAAAAGTGCAATACAATGGCTCCAACTGCCCAATGTCTTCTGCGTTGGTGGTTCTTGGATAGCACCCCAACCGCTCATCGCAATAAGTGATTGGGATTCGATTACTGCATTAGCGCATACTGCAACACAACTCTCCTCTCTATCGAAAAAAGCGCGCTCTACAACATAAGTAGCGGGAGCATTGTTAGCCCCTTCAACAAGACTAAAACCTTCACACATCCTTGCGCAATCTTTTAACATTGCCATCGAACCACAAATCATCACCCGATCTTCATCAGGGTGAATTTTAGGAAGGACTGTTGTTTCAAAGCCACTTATTTCAAAAAAATCTCCACTTTCCATAACAGTCGTAATACGGCCCATATGCTCAGAAGGTTCACGAGTCGTCATAGGATAAAATCTCAACTGTTGTGCATACTCTCCAATGAGTGGATCTTGTTGCAAAGAGGAAACAAGATCTTTTGCACAAATTAATCCATTCTTTTCTCGCGTTATTTAAATAAGAACAACTTCTGCAAATTTTTCATAAATGTCAGGATCACGAATAAAGCTTGCAAAAGGAAAAACCCCGTACCGGTTTGAAAGAAGATAAAGCACCAATTTTCCCACTCATTACTCCACAAAAGCGCGCTCTACAACATAAGTAGCAGGAGCATTGTTAGCCCCTTCAACAAGACCAAAACCTTCACACATCCTTGCGCAATCTTTTAACATTGCCATGGAACCACAAATCATCACCCGATCTTCATCAGGATGAATTTTAGGAAGGCCAGTTGTTTCAAAAAAATCTCCACTTTCCATAACAGTCGTAATACGGCCCATATGCTCAGAAGGTTCACGAGTCGTCATAGGATAAAATCTCAACTGTTGTGCATACTCTCCAATGAGTGGATCTTGTTGCAAAGAGGAAACAAGATCTTTTGCATAAATTAACTCATTCTTTTCACGCGTTGTTTGAATAAGGACAACTTCTGAAAATTTTTCATAAGTGTCAGGATCACGAATAAGGCTTGCAAAAGGAGCAATCCCCGTCCCAGTTGAAAGAAGATAAAGACGTTTTCCAGGAATAAGAGCATCAAGAACCAACGTTCCTGTAGATTTTTTACGCATGAGAACTGTATCACCAATTTTAATTTTTTGGAGATGCTCGGTTAATGGCCCTCCTGGAACTTTTATCGAAAAAAACTCAAGCTGTTCATCCCAAAAAGGACTTGCAATCGAATAAGCACGATAAATTGGCTTTTCTGCATTTGGCAAACCGATCATAACAAATTCACCTGAACGAAAACGAAAACTTTCCGGACGATTCAGGCGAAATTTAAATAATCGATCTGTATAGTGAAAAACCTCTTGGACAGTAAGAGCGAATACATTCGCAGGAATCGGAAAATTTGCAACGCTGCTGATGTTTGACGGAACATTGGTAGCAGACGTATTCATACTCTTCCCCATATCTTTATTGACTATTAAATTTCGAATCCCTGACGTGATATAATCCTTGTATAATCATCTGCCAACAATTTTCTTAAACCAAAAGCCTTAAGATTAACACTTTTATGTCAAAATTAATCGAATGAAAAAAATGTGAATACAAATCATATTCAAAGAGAAACAAAAACATCGAGTGTTAAGCAATCACGGTACTCTTTTCCACTTTAACACATAATGCATAGTATACAGTGTACCGCTACAACACTTTATTCTCTTTGCAAAATTTATAACCGAAAACCTTAAAATTAAGAGAGAAAAAACATCTGTGGATTGAACAATAAACGCACGACTCCACAACAAAGTTTTCGGCATTACATCCATTGTTTTCTTTACTGACCTTTTTACACTGCCCTTTCCATAAATAAATGAGTCGAACACCTTCTATGATCGATAAATTGATTTCACTAAAAACCAATCAAACGATAAAAAGCAAATATCGTATTCCCACTTCATCTTGAAAAGAAATAATGTCCAAATCAACAGCTATTGATGTATCAGAAAGTGTTTATACACTCTTTCCCATTTAACAAAAGTAACTTTAAATGCATAAGATGACATCCAAAATTACACATATGAGTAATCTTCCCCTTTATGGTAAAAACTTGTAATGCATTGATTTAACGTGGTTAATTTAATCATTTTACCTTCTCTAAATAAGCAGCCAATGCAATATTTAATCAAAACAATCATACCAGCAACAATAGTCTAACATTGCACTCTTCAAAATGATACAATACAATAAACTATGCTTTCTTTTTTAAGAAGCCTCAATTAAAAATAAATAAAAAAATAAAAATCTATGCTTCACAAATTATCAGAAAACACCATGTTGATAACAACACAAATAAAACTAAAGTATCTCTTATATCCAGAGTAGCATTTTACATAAAAAACGACTTTAATGGCAGTATAGGCTTCTTATGATTTTGACCATAGCAAACCGTATCTTTCATCTCTCATAAGTAACCTCTATAAAATAACCAAAGAAAACTGCGTATTTCACGAATACAGATAAGATTTTAAAATGAAAAATTCCGTTAATGACGAAATAAATACATCACTCTATGCAGCTATCGCAACCATTGATGTCAGTGCCATTGTTGCCAATTATATCACTTTAGCCAAACGTGTAGCCCCAACAGAATGTTCAGCAGTTGTAAAAGCAAATGCTTATGGATTAGGCGTTCACAAAATTGCTCCTGCCCTTTATCAAGCTGGTTGTCGCACTTTTTTTGTCGCACAAATCAGAGAAGCACTCCAATTAAAAAGCATTTTACCATCAAATGTCATGATTGCCATTCTGAATGGACTTCCACACTTAGCAGAAGAATTTGTCGCACAGTCTGGTATTGTTCCGGTTTTGAACTCTTGGAATGCCATTGAAAATTGGCAAAAAATTTGTCAAAAAAAAGATAAAAAATTTCCAGCAATTGTTCAAATCGATACCCATATGAACCGATTAGGACTTGATCAAAAAGAATTACAAAAGCTCATCAAACACCCTACAATTTTCGAAAAAGCAGACATAAAATATATTCTCAGTCATCTTGCTAACGGAGAAGATGATACCCACCCATCAAATTATGCCCAATTAACTTCTTTCAAAACTGCCCTTGCGCAACTACCAACCTGTAGAGCTTCCTTTGCCAATTCTGGAGGTATTTTTTTAGGATCAGATTTTTATTTTGATCTTGTTCGCCCCGGTATTGCACTTTACGGAAGCGCCCCCTCAGGAAAACACGCATCCCTTCTAAAACCTGTTTTAAAACTTGAAGCTCAAGTTCTTCAAAACCGTGTTGTTGATGTAGATACACCTGTTGGTTATGCAGAAAGCTTTATAACCAACAGACCAAGCACTCTTGCAACCATTTCTATAGGCTACGCAGACGGCTGGCTCCGTGCTCTTTCGAATAAAGGAACTGTTTATTTCAACGGGCACAAACTTCCCATGGTTGGGCGGGTTTCTATGGATTCCATTATTGTAGATACAACTGATCTTGATCAAAAACCTCAAACAGGTGACTGGATCGAACTCATTGGTCCCCATCAAACACTTGAAAAAGTATCTGTAGATGCCAACACCCTTCCCAATGAAATTCTAACATCTCTTGGACCACGCTATAAATACATTTACACATAAAAACTCTTTAGCCATAAAGAAATAAATTGATAAAAATCATCATTTTAGAAAATTGAGGGGCTTTTACAAAAGATTTTACAACAATCAACCACACAGAATGGTCACAGACACCGTACATTCACAGAAATCTCAAAACAGACAAGTTGATGGACTATTTTATGGAAGTAGCCTTCATCTAAAATACAAAAACTTAACCTTTCCCCATAAATTGACAAAAAAGAATCTACTACAAATTTTTTAAAATTAATTTCCCAATTAAAATCATTCGCTTGCATACCACAAACTGGATTATGTGTAGATAAAAATGATTTAAGAAAAGAATAATGCCTCTTATGAACCATAGTGCCAAGAGCTATAACATTAGGCGCTGGCAAAATGTATGATAGTGCCGGCTTATTCCGTTATGAAGTGTAAAGATTGGGGGGGCTCTTAATAGATTTATCGTTCCACTCACAAGCGCCGTCGCGAAATGGGATTGGAAGCGAAATGTGTCTTTAAAAAAAACATCTGAATTAACAACCCAAGTATATTCTTTTTGGAGCGTTCTGTTTCACATGAGGATCGTGCCCCCACTAAAGAACACAATAAATAAAAGCATGGAGCAATGTGCAATCCCTATTATTAAAAAACATTGCTTTAAATGCTTTTGAAAGCCGCAAAGCTGAATTAAAAGGAGATGATAAACTGAGGATTGATTTTTATCTTTACGGCTTTACATTTTTCCAAAATTAGATTGTCTTCCAGTTTAAAAGGTTACGTCAACAAAAATACGCAATTCCCTCGCCCTCATCTGACAAACAAAAGCAGGAACTACTCATAAAGCTCTTTTTTCTCAATCTCTGGCTCAAAAAATTTCGCTGCGTTAAGTTTGGATGTTGATTTACAGGAAACAGCTAAAGCACACGAGCTCTTAGGAAAACAGCGCCGTAAAGTCACAAACTGACTTGCAATGAAGTGGAAAGATGTGCCGGCTTTTTATAAGACACCTTGTAAAAAATACCCATAATACATTTGGCTTTGCGTTTGCTCATTCTAACCGATGTTCTTATATATTTTTGCGTCATATTTATAAAAAGCAGATTAAAGAGAAATATTTAGACAATTTTTGACTCGAAAAGATGCAACAACAGAGTTTCGCGTGTCTTTATCATCAAAAACACTAAAATTGATTTTATTCTTTCTACAACCGGTCGTCGTCACCCTAGTGACGAGTAGTATATCACAACACATGCAACAGACGTGACCTATCCTCATAGGTTTCGCTCTCGTTTACATGATTAGCTGGCTAGACCGATGGCCTAGTCACTAAAACCATGTCATACGGTAGAAGGCAAAGGAGAGCATACCTATTGCCGACAAAACACAGCTTTTTTGTCAACTTTTTCGATTTTGCTCATGTTATAAAAAACAATGCAAAATTCTAGAAAACAGACAAATAACGCCATAGCAACAGAACCAATAAGCATAAAACCCACACAAAATGTGTGGGCTTTTTTTGTTCATGCAAATAAACCAATTAAATATATATTTTTCGTTTAATAGGTATTTCCCAATGGCGGACACGAGCAAATAAGCATTCTGTCTCCCGCAACATTATCAATACGCGATACAGGAGGCCAATATTTATTGGCTGGATCAAGAAAACTGTTGGGAAAAGCAGCTTCTTGTCGCGAATAGGGTCGTGCCCAAGCATCATCTAAAGTATCTACCACTGTATGGGGGGCATTCACCAATGGATTATTGTCTTTTGGCCAAACCCCGCTACCAACTTTCTTAGCCTCTTCAGCAATAGAGAGTAAAGCATCACAAAAACGATCAATCTCTGCTTTTGGTTCTGATTCCGTTGGCTCAATCATCAAAGTTCCCGGAACAGGAAACGACATCGTGGGCGCATGGAATCCATAATCAATGAGACGTTTTGCAATATCATCAACACTCACCCCATACTGCTCTTTCAACACGCGTGTATCCACAATACATTCATGCGCAACACGCCCATGCTTGCCCCGATAAAGAATGGAATAAACTGGTGAAAGACGTGCAGCAATATAATTGGCATTTAAAATGGCTATTTGTGTTGCATATTTTAAGCCATCAGCCCCCATCATTCGAATATACATCCATGTAATCGCAAGAATAGACGCACTTCCATAAGGAGCAGCCGAAACCGCATGTGTTGTCCCATCCTGTTCATGACCTGGTAAAAATGGTTTGAGATGCTTTGCAACACCAATTGGTCCCATACCAGGACCACCCCCCCCGTGGGGAATGGCAAATGTTTTATGAAGATTCATATGACAAACATCAGCGCCAATATCCGCAGGACGAGCAAGACCCACAAGGGCATTGAGATTAGCACCATCAAAATAAACTTGTCCGCCATTTTCATGAATAATAGAACAAATTTCCTTAATGCTTTCCTCGTAAACACCATGGGTTGAAGGATAAGTAATCATAAGAGCAGCCAATTTATCTTTATGCAATTGCGCTTTCATCTTGAGATCGTCTACATCAACATCACCATCGCTTAAACATTTTACCACAACGACTTCCATCCCTGCCATATGGGCCGAGGCTGGATTGGTACCATGCGCAGATGCAGGAATAAGACAAACTGTACGTTGATGCTCTCCCCGTGATTGGTAATATCGTCGGATAGCCAAAAGCCCAGCATATTCACCTTGAGCACCAGAATTTGGCTGAAAAGAAACTTGCGCAAATCCTGTAATTTCGCACAACCACGCATTTAACTGGTTGATCATCTCCAAATATCCCGCTGCATCCTCTTGTGAAACAAAGGGGTGTATATTGGCCATACTAGCCCAACTTACAGGCATTAATTCAGCCGCAGCATTAAGCTTCATTGTACAAGAACCAAGAGGGATCATAGCGCGATCCAGCGCCAAATCCTTATCCGCTAAACGACGCAAAAAGCGCATCATATCTGTCTCTGAATGAACCGCATGAAAAAAAGGCTGAGAAAGAAAAGCAGCCTCCCGTTTTTTTCCAAAGAGTCGAGGAGAAGCCTTATCGCCTAATTGTGCCCCAAAAAGCTGCGCTAAAGCACCAGCATCTCCTTCTGTTGATAATTCATCAAAATTGATTGCAATAGTGTCATCATCAAGAACACGAATAAGGCGCCCACCTATTTTGGCTTGATGCGCAATCTCACGCGCTTTTCCCTTAACAGAAATACTCACACAATCAAAAAAGCTTTTCCCTTCAACATGAACCCCTGCTGCTTCTAAACCAGCAACAAAACGACATGTTAAATGATGAATTCGCTGTGCAATTTCTTGTAAGCCTTTTGGCCCATGCCAAACAGCATAAGCGGTTGCCATATTAGCCAACAAAGCCTGCGCTGTACAAATATTTGACGTCGCTTTATCACGCCGAATATGTTGTTCACGTGTTTGCAAAGCCAAACGAAAACCAACGCGTCCTTTGGTATCCACGGATTGACCAACAATACGCCCTGGAATAAGACGCGTTAACGCATCACTCACAGCAAGGTAACCAGCATGTGGACCACCAAATCCCATCGGAACGCCATAACGCTGCATAGAGCCAACAACGATATCTGCCCCCCATTGAGCAGGTGGCTCCTGAAGGGTAAGCGCTAAAGGATCAGCTACAACGATAACTAAAGCTCCCTTTTCCTTTGCCTCTTTTATGATCTCACTGTAATCATGAAAAGAACCTTTTGTATCTGGCCAAGATAAAACAATTGCCGCTGTATCAGAATCAATTTCGCCATTTTGGCTAATCTGAATCCCTTGTGTTTCAGCACGCGTTTGCGCAACACTCAAAGTTTGAGGATGTAAAAGACTCTGAAGAGAAATTTTTGTTTTTTTCTCACGGAAAGAGCGAAAAGCAAGGGCATTGGCTTCAGCTAAAGCAGTTGCTTCATCAAGAAGGGAAGCAGCAGAAACAGGCAAACCTGTTAGTTCACTAACCAATGTCTGAAAATAAAACAAAAGCTCTAAACGACCCTGGCTAATTTCTGCTTGATAAGGCGTATAAGCAGTATACCAAGCAGGATTTTCAAACAGATTTCGTAAAATAACCGGAGGCACATAAGTCCCATGATATCCTTGCCCAATAAAACTTTTATGCACATGGTTACGCTCCATCATCTTGGAGAGTTCTTCCAAGGCTTGTCCTTCACTAGCGGCCTCTGGAAGATTCAATAAACGTCCCAAATGGATAGAGTGCGGAACAGCTTGAGAAATGAGTGTCTCAACACTATCAAGCTCTAAAACATCAAGCATTTTTTGTGTTTCATCAGGACGAAGCCCAATATGTCGAGAAGAAAAAGAACGCTCGATCATGGTACTCATCCAATCAAAGCCTTATAAGCATCTTCATCTAACAACTCGTCCAGTTGAGTTTCATCTTGCAATGTCATCTTCCATAACCAGCCTTCTGTTTCGGCTTTCTGATTTACCAATTCAGGATTATCCGCCAATGTTTCATTTCTTTCGACCACTTCACCATCAAGAGGAGCATAAACATCTGAAGCCGCCTTCACTGATTCCACAACAGCCGCCGCCTCTCCTTTGGAAAGTTTTGTTCCACTTTGTGGTAAATCAACAAAAACCAAATCCCCTAATTGCTCTTGCGCATAATGCGTAACCCCAACAGTCACTACTTGTCCTTCAACTCTAAGCCATTCATGGTCTTGTGTAAAATAAGTTTTAGACATAAAAAATCATCCTTTAAAATAACGTTGTTCAACAAAGGGAAGAGAATGAACTGATAGTGCAATCTTTTTGCCTCGCAGTTCTGTAAAGACTTGTGTTCCTTCAACTTTAAAATCAACAGGAACGTAACCCATCGCGACAGGCCCCTCAAAAGAAGGACCAAAACCACCTGATGTTACAACGCCAATCTCATTACCTTGATCATCAAGAAGCAGCGCACCGGCACGAATAGGTTGGCGCGTTTGCGGTTTTAATCCAACACGACAACGAGCAGGTCCTTTTTGCAGTGCTTCAAGAAAAGCCTTTGCACCATAAAATTGTGCTTTTTCTCGAACACTTTTAGGAACAGCCCATGTTAGAGCCGCATCAATAGGTGTCGTATCAGGGGTAATATCATTTCCATGCAAACACAGCCCCGCTTCCAACCGCAAGCTATCGCGTGCTGCAAGTCCAATCCACTCAACACGAGAATCACTCAGCAATTTTTCAGCCAACATATGCGCATGCCCTATAGGCAAAGCAATTTCAAAACCATCCTCTCCCGTATAACCAGAACGCGTTATAAACCAATCCTGTTGTGGTTCGAATCCTTGCATAAAGAACAATTCATTCCCTGGCAAATCCGCATCAGCAAGAACAGCTGCCGCTTCAGGACCTTGAAGCGCAAGCAATACCCTTTCAAGAGCAATCACTTGACATTCAAAATCAACCGCACGCTTTTCCAATTCTACAAAATCAGCCTGTGCATTCCCAGCATTGGCAACCAACATAAAACGGCCCTCTTCCAAACGGGTAATGATAAGATCATCAAGAATACCAGCCTGCTCATTAAGCAAATAATTATACCGTGAGTGTCCAATCTTTAAAGCTGCTGCATCAATGGGAAAAGCATAGGACAAAAATTCCACGGCTTGTGCCCCTTCAACTGCAATCAATTTCATATGAGAAATATCAAAAAGTCCTGCATGTGCACGCGTATGAAGATGCTCTTTTAAAACGCCAAGAGGATAAGTTAAAGGCATGTTCCAGCCCGCAAAAGCACCAAATTTTGCTCCTGCTTTTTCATGCAAATCATATAAAGGAAGTGTTTTTAAAAAAGATGTTTCTTGTGCTGTGCCCATAATAACTCCAAAGCTGCGCTAACGCCCACAGAATATGGTCGTCTCTGCCCCCTCTGTCATCAACCTGAGAGACTCGCGAAAAAATTTTCCGCTTACACCTTCGGCGCGGGTTCTCCCGACTTTCCAGATCTGCCTTCTTCCTTTTACGGTCCTTAAAGCCTGAGAGATTATGGGCTATTTCCCCTTCGGCGGCAATGCGAAAATTTGCAATCTGCACTCTCCCGCAAAAGAATGAAAGAAACGATAACGCTCTTTCCAGCATATTTAAACCTATAGCCTATCTTTATCACACTGTCATTAGTAAAGTGATGAAAATACTCTCATTTTAAAACTTGCATAAGCTGCTTCAAAAGATTTATAATATTATCCTTTTGAACCTTACAAAAATTGCAAGGAACACATTTTAGGAAATTTAAGACAAAAATCAAAAGCTATAAACAAAAATACCTCTTGAAAATCATGCAAAACGTCACACACTAAAAAGATCGCAAGCAATATTCTTTCGCGCACAGTTCAACCTTAAAGATAGGGTTTCATATTCTTTTTGAGAATAAGGACTTCAAATATTTTATAAGTATGATTTTAATGCACAAGAAGTAGGTTTTCTGCTTTCTCAATAGTGTCATAAATAGCGACTATTTACAGACTAAAACTACCGAACAAAGGTGACAAAATACTCATGAAAGCTGGTAATATCTCTTACAATTGCGAAAATGATCTTCCAAAGCAAATTGCTCTTTTTCCTTTAGAAGGTGCACTCTTACTACCCGGTGGTTTTTTATCACTTAACATTTTTGAACCAGAATCACTTGAAATGATTGAAAATGTTATGGTAACTGATCGTCTATTGGGCATTATTCAACCACTTTCATCGGATACAGATCGCTTCTCTACACAACTTTATAAAACAGGCTGTATAGGGCGCATTACAAACTACAGTGAAACAGGAAATGGACAACTGTTCATTATCTTACAAGGTGTTTGCCGCTTCACTTTAGAACAAGAATTGAAAAACACAAAATCCTATCGAACAGCTCTCATCCAATCAAACATAAAAGACTTGCAAGAATTTGATATTGAAGAAAGCATTAACCGAGAGAACTTACTCGACGTTGTAGAAAAATATCTAACCATCCATGAAATGGAATATAATTGGAGCAGTATCATAGAAGCCCCTACACCTATATTGGTTAATGCTTTTTC